>NZ_JBHVWF010000158.1:0-17232 GCF_042882365.1 Streptomyces sp. NPDC058221
GCCGATCTGTGTGCCCCGCCGTCCGGGGCGTGTTCTGTTGTGTTCGATCATGCATCAATGTATGCACGATCGAACACAACCGAGCGTTCCATGGTCGGTTGCAGCCGCCCCGCGCGGGGTCGGTGGTCGCTTCACGGTCGTCCTGTGCCGCTTCTGTGCACATTTTGAGTACCCGGATGGTTCGCGATGCTGCGCGCGGTGACATTTCCCTGCCAATAGATGTTCGTTACCTCTGCGAAATGAACAACTATTGCCATCCAGGTGCGCCATCGTGAACTATGTGCCTGTCGCCGCGAAGGATCAGCGGCCGCATCCCTTCCGGATGCGCGCCGCCTCCACGTATGCGGGACGCTCTCTCGCTCCATCAGCCCTGGAGGTGCCTGTGACGATGGCAGATGCGCCGGTCACAGCAGCGCGGCCGTCCGTGCCGCAGCCCCGCGACCCGGACGGTGCGGATGCGCCCGCCGGGAAGAAGCGCAGGAAGAACCGAATACGGCAGCCGCTCCGGTACCGCCTCAAACGGGACAAGGCGCTTCTGCTCTTCTGCCTGCCGGGCGTTCTGTACTTTGCGCTGTTCTTCTACCTGCCGCTCGCGGGCAACGTCATCGCCTTCCAGGACTACCAGCCGTTCCTGGGCTTCAAGGAGAGTCCGTTCGTCGGGCTCGCGAACTTCACCGCGCTGCTGGCCGAACCGGAGTTCTGGAGCGCGGTCTCCAACACGCTCCAGATCACCGCGATCCAGCTGCTGCTGTACTTCCCGGCCCCGATCGCCCTGGCCCTGCTGCTCAACTCGCTGATCAGCGAGAAGATCAAGCGCTTCATCCAGACCGTCGTGTACCTCCCGCACTTCCTGTCCTGGGTCGTCGTCGTCGCCATGTTCAAGCAGGTGCTCGGCGGCGCGGGTTCGGTCACCACACTGCTGATGGAGCACGGCGTCAGCATCGGCAACGTGATGACGGACCCCGGCACCTTCAAGCTGCTGATCACCGCCCAGGCCATCTGGAAGGACACCGGCTGGGGCACGATCATCTTCCTGGCGTCCATCGCCTCGATCGACATGGGCCAGTACGAGTCCGCCGCGATGGACGGCGCCGGCTGGCTCCGCCGGATCTGGCACATCACGCTGCCGGGCATCCGGCCCGTGATCCTGATGCTGCTGATCCTGCGGCTCGGCGACATTCTCTCGGTCGGCTTCGAGCAGATCATCCTGCAGCGTGACGCCGTCGGCCCCGACGCCTCCGAAGTCATGGACACCTACGTCTACTTCCACGGAGTCGTGGACGGCGACTGGGGCATGAGCACCGCCGCCGGTCTGATGAAGGGCGTCATCGGATTCGCCCTCATCCTCGCCGCCAACAAGCTGGCCCACCGCTTCGGCGAGCAGGGAGTCTACCGATGAGTCAGCAGTCCGTCGCGACCCGGCTGCGCACCGTCCGGCCCGGCACCCGGGACGGGGCACGCCGTCGCAACTCCAGCGGCAGGCCGCCGTGGATGGAGCGCCCCCACTGGTACGGACAGGGCGCGAAGGCGGTGGCCCTGGCCGTCCTCACCGTGATCGTCCTCTACCCGTTCGTCCTCGCCATCGGCACCAGCCTGGCCGGCCGCGAGGAGCTGAACGCCAACGGCGGCTACGTGCTGCTGCCCCATCACCCGACGCTGGAGGCGTACCGCGTCGTCCTGTCCGGCGGCGTCGTCACCCAGGCCGCGCTGGTCTCCATCGGCATCACGCTGGTCGGCACCGCGCTCAGCCTCGCCTGCACGGTGATGATCGCGTACGGGACCTCCCGCCCCGGAACGGTCCTCGCCAAGCCGATCCTGCTGCTGGTGCTGGGCACGTTCCTCTTCGCCCCCGGCATCATCCCGACGTATCTGGCGGTCCAGCAGTTCAAGATGCTGGACACCTACGCCGCGCTGATCCTTCCGGTGCTGCTCAACGCCTTCAACATCGTCGTCGTCCGCTCCTTCTTCCAGAGCATTCCCGAAGAGCTGTACGACGCGGCGCGGATCGACGGTGCCGGAGAGACCGCGGTCCTCTTCCGGATCGTCCTGCCGCTGTCCAAGGCGGTCCTCGCCGTGGTCGGCCTGTTCTACGCGGTCGGGTACTGGAACAGCTTCTTCAACGCGGTGCTCTACCTCAACGACGCCGGCAAGTTCCCCATCCAGGTGATCCTGCGCAGTTATGTGCTCAACGGGCAGAGCATCAACGCGTCGGCCATGGGCGTCCACTCGGTGCCGCCCGCGACGTCCTTGCAGATGGCCGTGCTGATCATCGCCATCGTGCCCATCTTCTGTGTCTACCCCTTCCTGCAGAAGTTCTTCGTCAAGGGCGTCCTCACCGGGGCGATCAAGGGCTGATCCGCCCGCCCCGGAACCGCCGTCACGTACCCCCACCTTTCAAGGAGCCCCATGTCCACCACCTTGTCCCGGCGCGGTTTCATGGGCGCCGCGGGAATCGCCGGCCTGACCGTGGCCGGTCTGTCGACCCTGAGCGCCTGCGGCAGCGGTGCCACGATCAGCAAGGGCGGTGCCAAGGCGTCGGCCAAGCTCAAACTGCCGACGTACGTGGCCGCGCAGACCGCCCCCGCGGACCTGGCGGGCAACGCTGCGGGTCTGGACGCCACGTATCTGCGCTACCCCAAGGCCCTCACCAAGTCGGTGGCCAAGGCGCCGGGTGACGGCAGCCGCATCACGGCCCTCACCGAAACCTTCACCACGCCCGCCCCGCCGCAGGCCAAGAACGCCTACTGGCAGGAGCTGAACAAGCGCCTCGGAGCGCAGTTCGACATGACGATCGTGGTGGACCAGGGCGTCGACGCCTACCTCACCAAGTTCAACGCGATGATGGCCGGCGGCGACATACCCGACCTGGTCTGGTTCCCGCCGAACCAGGGCATCCAGCGGGTGCCCGAACTGATGGACGCCAAGTTCCACGACCTCACCGAGTACCTCTCGGGCGACGCGGTGAAGGACTACCCGAACCTGGCGAATCTGCCGACCACCGCCTGGAAGACCGCCGTGATCAACGGCAAGATCCGCGGCGTCACCGTGGCCTACGGCTCCATGGGCCAGGTCTACGTCGTCAACCAGGACTTCTGGAAGCCGGTCGGCGGCGCCGAGTTCAGCAGCGCCGAGGACTTCCTCGCCAAGGGCAAGGAGCTCCTGGACACCAAGCGCAACAAGTACGTCCTGGAGCCGGCGTACGTGAACCACATCGGCCAGTTCGCCCAGTGGTTCGGGGCGCCCAGCGGATGGCGGCTGGAGGGCGGCAAGCTGACCCACATGTACGAGACGGAGGAGTACCAGGAGGCACTGGCATTCGCCGTCAAGGTGGCCAAGGCAGGTCTCTTCTGGCCGGACCCCAACCTCAGCACCACCATGGAGAAGATGGCGCAGGGCAACCTCGGCGCCTATGTGCAGTCCTTCCCCAGCTTCCTGGTGGACGCCAAGACGTACGACTTCCCCTTCGGCGTCATCGTGCCCTTCGCCGCCGAGAGCGGTGCGAAGCCTCGGTACAGCATGGGCTACGGCTCGGTCGGCTACACCGCCATCAACAAGAAGGCCGACACCAAGCGCGTGAAGATGCTGCTGGGAGTCATGGACTACCTGGCAGCCCCCTTCGGCACCGAGGAACGGCTCTTCCTCGACAACGGCATCGAGGGCAAGCACTTCACCCGTACGTCGAAGGGCGACGTCAAACTCACCGCCAAGGGGAACTCCGAGGCGGTGACCACGGCGATGCCGCTGGCCTTCCTCGCCGCGGGCCCCGAGTACATCTACCTCCCGGGACAGCCGGAGCTGGCGAGGAACATCCACGGCTGGCAGCAGAAGCTCCTCAAGATCAGCCAGACGAACCCGACGAGCGGCCACTTCTCCGACACGTCCACCAGCAAGAGCCCCTCGCTCACCACCGCCATGAGCGACCTCCAGCTGGACATCGTCGCTGGCCGCAAGCCCCTCTCCGCCTACAAGGAGCAGCTGCGAAAGTGGCGTTCGGGCGGCGGCGACAAGATGCGTGCCGAGTTCGAGGCCTCGCTCACCGGCAAGTAGCCCGGGGCCGGGCAGCCGGTCACGTCCGCACCACCCGCACCACCCGTACAGACAGAGAAGGGACCCCCGTGTCAGACCTGCGACTCGGCGTCATCGGACTCGGCCTGCGCCGTTCCATCGCGATGTCCGCCCACCACCCCGGACAGGGTTCGGCGATCACCGCCGTCTGCGACCTCGACCCGGAGGTGCGGCGCCGCGAGGCCGAGCGCTTCGGCACGGACGTCGCGGTCGAGGACTACAAGCTGCTCCTCGGCCGGGACGACCTCGACGCCGTCATCATCGCGACGCCGGACGACACCCACGAGGCCATCGCCATCGACGCGCTGCGGGCCGGCAAGGCGGTCTTCGTCGAGAAGCCGCTCGGGATCACCGTCGAGAGCTGCGACAACGTCCTGCGCGCCGCGTACGAGACCGGTACCCGGCTCTACGTCGGCCACAACATGCGGCACATGGGTGTCGTGCGGCTGATGCGCGACATCATCGCCCGGGGCGACATCGGTGAGCCCAAGGCCGTCTGGGTACGACACTTCGTCGGCTACGGCGGCGACTACTACTTCAAGGACTGGCACGCCGACCGGACCCGGACCACCGGTCTGCTGCTCCAGAAGGCCGCGCACGACATCGACGTGCTGCACTGGCTGGCCGGCGGCTACACCCGGCGCGTCAACGCGCTGGGTGATCTGCTGGTCTACGGCGACCTGCCGCGCCGGGAGGCGGACACCCCGCGCCCCGACAACTGGCTGCGCGAGTTCGACTGGCCGCCGACGGCCCGCAAGGACCTGCACCACATCGTGGACGTCGAGGACGTCTCGGTGATGAACATGCAGCTCGACAACGGCGTCGTGGCCGCCTACCAGCAGTGCCACTTCACCCCGGACTACTGGCGCAACTACACCGTCATCGGCACCGAGGGGCGGCTCGAGAACTTCGGCGACAGCCCCGGTGACGAGGTCAAGGTCTGGAACACCGGGCCCAGCGGATACCGCGCCGACGCCGACATCACCTACCGGGTGCCGGAGGCCGGCGGCTCGCACGGCGGCGGGGACACCCGGATCATGGAGGAGTTCTGCCGCTTCGTGCGCGACGGAGGCGTCACCGACACCTCGCCGGTCGCCGCCCGGATGAGCGTCGCCGCCGGTGTGCTCGCGACCCGCTCCCTGCGCGAGGGCGGTGCACCGCACGACGTGCCGGCCCTCGACCCCGAGCTGGCCGCGTACTTCGAACGCGGTCAGGTCCGCTCCTGAGGACCTGACCGGGAAAGGCCGGACAGGGCCGCGCCACCGCCCTGTCCGGCGGGTTTCACCGCACGAGATGCACCCAGGCCCTCTCCGGGCCGGTGCATGCAAGGCAACGATCCCCATTCCCCCCATCAGAAGCAGGTGCAACGCATGACCCTGCGCCACTTGTTCGGTACCGTCACCGCCACCGCCGCGGCAGCCGCAATGGCCCTGTTCGGCACGGCGGCCCCCGCCCAGGCCGCGGACCTCGGCATCACTCCCGGCACGTACACCAACTACTCCTTCTCCGGTGCGCCGAAGCTGACCGACGTCACCTGGTCCACCACCGTCCTGCACGACCCCGGATACCGGGCGAACATCTTCTGGAGCCACCAGTTCGGCTTCGACCAGGGCAACGGCGCCTACATCGGGATGCAGTCCAACGGCGGGTCGAAGCGCACGCTCCTCTTCTCCGTCTGGGACGTCTCCGAGGCCACAGCGGGCTCCGCCGGGAGCTGGTGCCAGGGCTTCGGCGGCGAGGGCGAGGGCATGAGCTGCCGGATGAACCTCGACTGGACCGCCGGTCACCGTTACACCTTCAAGGTCGCGGCCGAGGGTGACGGCTGGTTCGGTGCCACCGTCGCGGACACCAGCACGGGAGCCTCGTACAAGCTCGGCAGCATCAGGACCCCGGCCACGGCCATCTCCCCGTCCGGAATGGTCGACTGGACCGAGTACTTCGAGTGGAACAACCCGCGCGCCAACTGCTACGACCAGCCGTTCAGTGACGCCCGCTTCGGGGTGCCGACGGGCAACGGAGGTACGGTCACCGGCGCGGTCTCGGCCACCTCCAACAGCGGCAACGCCTGCGCGCCCATGACCCGGACCGATGCTGCCGCCGACTCCACGGTGCAGAACCTCGCGATCGGCAACTCGGTGCGTGGAGCGGTCACCGGCCCGGCCGGAAAGTGCGTGGACGCCTCCGGAGGCATCGCGGACGGTGTCGTGGCCGACCTCTACACCTGTTCGGGCAGCGACAACCAGGCCTGGGTGAGAGCGGCCGACGGCTCCGTGCGCCTGACGTCCGACTACTGCCTCACCGCGGAGGGCACCGGTAACGGCGCCGCCGTACGGGTGCGCGACTGTGCCGGTACGGGTGCGGGCGGCGCGGTCACCGACCAGGCCAGGCAGTGGACGTACGACGGTTCCGCGCACGCGCTCGTCAACAAGGCGTCCGGCCGCTGTCTCGATGTTCCGGGCGGCGACACCACGAGCGGGACGTCCCTGGATCTGTGGGACTGCCACGGCGGCGCCAACCAGCAGTGGAACGTGCCCGCGACCTACTAGGACACCCTGCGCCGCGACGCCCCCGGCAGGCCGCTACCTGCGGTGTACTCCCGGGGGCGTTGCAGCGTCTGTTTTCAGCCATGCTCAGTGGGTAATCGGCCTCTTTCGGTTTGACGGCCACCTGCCGCTCGGCGACCACGGGTCCGAGGGGAATCAGGGAGTATCCACCGGTTGATCCGGATGATCTTATGGACAGGGCGGCTCCGGCGCTTCCGTACGGTCACCGCCCGACCGCCGCCGGTGGGGCGAAGAGGTGATTTCACGCCAACAAGAGGATGCTCTGGCCGGGTTCGAACGCGCGACCGGATCGCGGTCGGCATAATCGCGTCCATGTCGATCACGGGTGGAGACGTCGTTGACCTGGGCCGGGGCCTGCACGCGTGGCTCCCGCCGAAACGGGGCTGGGGGCTGGCCAACTGCGGCCTTCTCGTCTCGCCGCGCAGCGCGCTCTGGATCGACACCCCCTACGACGTAGTGCTCGCCGGGCGGTTCCTGGCCGAGAGCACGAAGCTGCTGCCCGACGGGGCCGCCATCGACCGGGTGATCGTCACACACGCCAACGGCGACCACTTCTGGGGCGCGGGCGTGCTCCCGGACGCCGAGATCATCGCGACCCGCGAGGCCCGGGACCACATCCACTACGAGCCCACGCCGAAACAGCAGCACGCACTGGTCAACGGCAGCGACCCGGCCGGTCCGCTCGGCGCCTACCTCGGGCGCCACTTCGCCCCGTTCGACTGGTCGGGGACCGAACCGGTCCGGCCCACCACGTACTTCAGCGGCGAACTCGAACTGACCCTCGGCGAATTCCCCGTACAGATCACCGCCCTGCCCTCCGCGCACACCACGGGCGACCTGATGGTCCACCTGCCCGCCCAGAGCGCCGTGTTCAGCGGGGACATCATCTTCTCCTCCACGCCGGGGCAGCCGGGCGACCACCCGATCCACTGGGCGGGCCCGCTGAGCAATGTGATCGCGGCCTGCGAACAGGTGCTGGCCACCGGGGCCGAGACCGTCGTGCCGGGCCACGGCCCGGTCCTCGGCCCGGCCGGCGTACGCGAGCACATCGTCTATCTGGAGTACGTGCGCGAACGCGCCCATGCCTTCCACGCCGACGGGGTACCGGCCCTTGAGGCGGCCCGCCGGGTCATCGGCGAGGGCCGGCATCCCGAACTCGGGCTTCCGGAGCGGCTCGCCGTGACGATCGGCAGCGAGTACCGGCAGCTCGACGGATCCGAACTGCCCGGTGTGCTCCAGGTGATGACGGAGGTGGCCGTGCTGGCGCAGGAGGTGGAGCGGGCCCGTGAGCCGGCGGGCGCCGGCGGGGTGAGGGCACGGCCCGCCGCCGCCCCGGCCTGATCCGGACGAAGGGCCCTCGGCCATCCGTCCGACCCTCCGCCGCCGCCCCGGCCGGAGCACCGACCCGACAAGAGAGAGCGGTAACGGCATGGGATGGATCCTGGCGGTGATAGCCATCGCGGCCGCCGTGGTGGCGACGGCCCGCTCGTTCGGGTCCGCCCGCTCGGAGCAGGTCGCCGTGACCCACGCCGAGGTGTGCGAACGGCAGTTGAAGGCCGCCGAGGCCCGCACGGCGGCGCTCGTCGACGAGATCCGGCAACTGGCCCACAGACGGATCCCCGCCGCCGCGGTCGCGCTCTCGCATCCCAGCGCCCAGGTCCCCGGACTGCGGGAGGCAGCCGAGGTGGACGGCGAAGCCGCCCGGCTGCTCACCGAGGCCGTCCAGGCGGCCCGGACCGCCGTCATGGAGGAACGACAGCGCGTCGACGCGGCCGCCCGAGCGGCGATGCGCGGCACATCGGCCAAGATCCAGTCGCTGCTCAACCAGTCCCAGCAGCTGCTGCACGAGCTCCAGCACGAGTACGACGACCCGCGCATCCTGCAGCTCGACTTCCGTAACGAACTGGCGCTGCGCCGCACGCAGTCCACCGCCGTGCTGTGCGACGCCTGGCCCGGCCTCGCCCGGCAGAACTCACCGCTCGTCGAGATCGTGCTCGGTGCCCAGTCCCGGGTCGCCGGCTACGAGCGGATCAAGGTGGCCAACCATCTGCGCGAGGAGCGGCTCGCGCTCGCGGCCAGGGCCGCCGAGCCCCTCGCCATCGCGCTCGCCGAGCTGCTCGCCAACGCCACCGCGTACTCGCACCCCGACACCGATGTGACGGTGACGCTCCAGCAGAGCGGCGGCCGGGGCGCGTTCCTGGTCGTCGACGACGCGGGCATCGGCATGGACGAGGACGCGCTCGACCGGGCCCGGGCCCTTCTGGCGGGGCCGTCCGAGGTGCTTCTGACCGAGCTGGGCGACCCGCCGCAGACCGGCTTCGCGGTCGTCGGCCGGCTCGTGGTGCAGTACGGCTTCCACTGCCACATCGAGGCCTCGCCGTTCGGCGGTATGCGGACGATCCTGCGCGTCCCCGCCCACCTGCTGACCGTGCTGAAGGAGGACCGGACGCTCTCCGCCCTGGCACCGGTGCCCGTGTCCGCGCACCCCGCCGCAGCCGACGAGGCCACCCCCGCCGTCCCCGCGCAGGACCCGCCGCAGGCGGCCCCCGCGGCGCAGCCGGCCGGCCTGCCCAGCAGGCGCCGGCGCCCTCCCCGGGCCGCCACGGCCGCGCCGCAGGCCTCCGCCGTCGAACCGCCGGCCGTACAGGTGTCCCGTACACCGGAGCAGGCGGAGTCTTCCTGGGCGGCCCTCCAGCAGGGCACCCTCAATGGCAGGAGCGTCGCCGGGCGGGCCCCTGCACCGGATTCGGACGGCCACGACCACCTGGGTGACCAGGACGACCAAGGAGACGACGAGACGTGAGCGCCCCCAGCCCCACCACCGGTGACCTCGCATGGGTGCTGACCCCGCTGCTGGAACTGCCCGGAGTGCAGCATGCGGTGGTCGCCACCGGTGACGGTCTCATCGAGGGCGCCTCACCCGGTCTCGACCGGGCATCCGGCGAACGGGTCGCCGCGATGACGGCCACCCTGCACGCCGCGGCCCGTGCCTTCACCACGGCGTTCACCGGCGTCGACACCCCGCGACTGGCCCAGACCGTCGTCGAGTCCGACCTCGGCTTCGCCGTCGTCGTACCGGCGGGGAACAACACCACACTCGCCCTGTTCGCCGAACCGGGCGCCAAACTGGGCGACATCGCCTATCAGATGCAGGTGCAGGTCACCGCGCTGACCCGGGCGATGCACGCGCCCGCGCGCCAACCGGACACCGCAGCCCGGCCATGAGCTCCGGACCGGGACGCCGGCTGATCCCCGCCTATCTGGTCACCGGCGGCCGGTCCAGGCCCGCCGGCCCCGCGCTCGACCGGCTCGCCGTGCTCGTACGCACCGATGCGGTACCGCCCCCGGACACCGGCTCGGAACAGCGCAGGCTGTGCGAACTGCTGGAACCGGGCGCCCTCACCGTCGTCGAGTGCGCCGCCCATCTGGACCTGCCGGTCAGCGCCACCGTATTCCTGGCCACGGATCTCGCGGCCGCCGGACTTCTGCTCACCCGACCGCCGATACCCAGTGCCGGGGAGATCGACCGGTCACTCGTCGAGAGGCTGCTCGTTGGACTCCGCTCCCTCCACTGACCGGACGGGCGTCGGCTATCTGCCGGCTGCCGCCCGGACCCTGATGAAGCTCGTCGTCACGGGTCCCTTCGGCGTGGGCAAGACGACCCTGATCCGTACGCTCTCGGAAATCGCCACGCTCCACACCGAGGAGGCGATGACCCAGTCCAGCACCCTGCTCGACGACACCGCCGGACTCCCCGAGAAGACCACGACCACCGTCGCCATCGACTTCGGACGGCTCACCGTCCCGGACGACCTGGTGCTCTACCTGTTCGGCACGCCCGGCCAGGAGCGGTTCCTGCCGCTGTGGGAGGACATCGCGCGCGGTGCGCTCGGCGCGCTCGTCCTGGTGGACACCCGGCGGCTCGGCGATTCCTTCGCGGTCATGGACATGGTGGAGGAGCAGGGGCTGCCGTACGCCGTCGCGGTCAACCGCTTCCCCGACGCACCCGCCCACAGCGACGAGGTGCTGCGACAGCACCTCGACCTCGCCCCCGGGACCCCGCTGATCCAGTGCGACGCCCGGGAACGCCGGGGCAGCATCGACGCCCTGATCGCACTGGCCGAACACGTGCTGACCCGACTGCCGCGACCCGAGGACCCGTCATGACCCTGTTCGCGCAGCCACCGCAGCCCCTCGCGCTGTACGGCCCCGACTTCGCTGCCGACCCGCGCGGCCACTACCGCGAACTGCGCGAACAGGGGCCGCTGGCACCGGTCCGGATCGCGCCGGGTGTCGAGGCGATGCTGGTCACCGACTACCAGGCGGCCGTCGACCTGCTGCGCGACACCCACACCTTCAGCAAGGACCCCCGCGCCTGGCAGGCGACGGTCCCGCCGGACTCGCCGGTGCTGCCCGTGCTCGGCCACCGCCCCACCGCGCTGTTCAGCGACGGCGACGAGCACGCCCGCTATCGCGACGCCATCAACGACACCCTGGCGCTGATCGAACCCCACGTCCTGCGGGCGGAGGTGGCCGGGGTCGCCCAGCAGCTCATCGGCGAGTTCGCCGCCACCGGCTGTGGCGATCTCATCGCCCAGTACGCCAGGCGACTCCCGCTGCACGTCTTCGTCACCTGGTTCGGCGTCGCCCCCGAGGACGGTGAACGGATCGTCGACGGTGTCGGCGGGATGATGAACTCGGCCGAGGGCAGCGCCGCCGCGTACGACGACCTCGTCGATGTCGTCACCCGCCTCGTCGCCGACCGGCGTGCCCGGCCGCGTCGCGACCTGACCTCGTACTTCCTCGCACATCCGGCCCGTCTCGACAACGATGAGACCGTGCGTCAGATCACCCTGCTGATGAGTGTGGGCCACGACCCCACGACCAATCTGATCGGCAACGCGATCCTGCACATGCTCACCGACGAGCGGTACGCGGGCTCGCTGCACGGGGGAGCGATGACCGCCCACGAGGCGATCAACGAGGTCCTGTGGCAGGACCCGCCGCTGGCCAACCTGGCCGCGCACTACCCGCGCCACGACACGGAGTTCCACGGTGTCCGGCTGCACGCCGGACAGCTGGTCCTGGTCTCCTTCGGCGCCGCCAACACCCAGTCCGAACCGGCCGCTCCCGAGGCCGGGGTCCGCTCCGGGGCCAGCGCTCACCTCGCCTGGTCCGCCGGACCGCACCGGTGTCCCGCGAAACAGCCCGCGCTGCTCATCGCGATGACCGCGATCGAGCAGTTCACCAGCCAGCTGTGCGATGCGGAACTGAGCGTTCCGGTAAGTGAACTGCTGTGGCGTCCCGGACCGTTCCACCGGGCCCTGGCACATCTGCCGGTACGTTTCACACCGCTCGACACCACGGTGCCCGCGGACCCGGAGACCCGCTCCGAGGCCGCGTCCGGCAGTACTTCGACGGTGCCGATAGGGCCCTGAGCCGTGTCGCTGGTAGGCCGAACGGGTGAGAAGCGAGAGAATTGCCCGATGAACAGTGAGCGCAGCCGGCGCAACGCCAACCGATGCACAGACGGGGTGGTCCGGTGAGCAGGTACGACAGGTATGACGTCACCGACGAGCAGTGGGAGGGACTGGCCCAGGTCGTACCGCTGCGCAGTCGCAACGAGTGGCCCTCCCGGGTCGACCACCGCACGGTCCCGGAGGAGCAGGAGAGCGCCGAGCAGCGGCGCATGGTGGTGCTGCGGGTCCAGATCTTCGCGGACGCGCGCGAGGTCGCCGAGTACCTGGTCGCACAGATTCCGGTGCTGCTCGACCTGACGAGCGCCGAGCCCGATGTGGCCAAGCGGATCCTGGACTTCACCAGCGGTGTCGTCTTCGGCCTCGGCAGCGGAATGCACCGGGTGGACCGGAACGTCTTCCTGCTGTCGCCCATCGGCATGGAGGTCGAGGGCGTGACGGCGGCCGGAGTGCCGGGGGCCTAGGACGGGGCCAGGACGGGGGTCGGTGTCGGTCCGTCCGGTTCGTTCGGTTCGTTCGGTCTGTTCGGTCCGTCCGGGCCACCGGGGTGCGCCGGTGGCAGTGCGGCAGCACGGCATGCCGAGGGTGGGCGGCGGGCCCGGCGGCCTCCGTGGCGGGGCCCGCCGCGTTCGGCTGCCCGGCACGGCGACCGGGGCGGGCGCCGCACAGGCCAGGGGGCGGCCGGAGCGACGGTGGTGGAGCTGGGAACCTGGGACCGTGACAGAACTCGACGTACCCGCCCTGCAACGAAGGCTCGCCGCGTTCGCGGCCGCACGCGACTGGGAGCAGTACCACACCCCGAAGAACCTGGCCTCGGCGCTGAGTGTCGAGGCATCCGAACTGATGGAGATCTTCCAGTGGCTGACGCCGGAGCAGTCGGCCCGCATCATGGACGACCCCGGAACCGCGCACCGGGTGTCGGACGAGGTCGCCGATGTACTCGCGTATCTGCTGCAGTTCTGCGAGGTGCTGGGCATCGACGCCCTGACGGCGCTGGCCGCCAAGATCGAGCGGAATGAGGTGCGCTTCCCGGCCACAAAGGGGCTTCAGACCGGAAATCGTCACTCTTCGGAGTGATCGACTTATTCACAGTCGACAAGGTGTCCACAGATTTCCGAAATCCCCTGGCCTTTCGGTACCACCGCCCTCACTGTGGGTAATGGAAGAGGTGAGCAGGTTTTCGTACCGAACGGGGGCAACACATGGAAGCGGAGCGGCTGGTAGCGGTCATCAGGCGGGCTCTGGCGCAGAGCAGGGGCACACCGGACATCATCGCCGAGGCCTGGCAGGCCCAGGCCCTGGCCCAGGCGGTAGGAAGCCGGCTGGCGGCGAGCGGCCCCAAGGAGTTACGGGGCGAGGCGGCAGGCCTCAGCGAGATCGGCGGAAGAAGCAACGGGGCGCTCGACCACCCGGCGGCGCGGGCCGGGGTGGCCAGGGCGGCGCAGCTCTCCCAGGTCGCCGATCCGCGTGCGGCGCTGACCGGTCTGGGCGCGTTGCTCGGTGAGGTCGGGATAGCCCTGGTCGGGGTGGCGTGCGAGACCGATGAACAGAGCCTGTACTGGCAGTGCATGGAGGCGATCGACGCCGCCGACGAGTCGATGGACCGGGTGCACGGAATGCTCCGGCTGCTCGACGAACGGGACCGGGAGCGCCGGCACGATATGGAGCGCAGCCGGGAGCGGGACGGCCCGCACGGGGTGCTCCACGGGCCGGCGGGACCGGCTGCCGGCCGGCCCTGAGCGACCGGCGTCCCGGTGACCGGCGCCCCGGCCCGGGATGATCCGGACACCGCGGTGGTGAAAAGGAGCGGGAGAGGGACGAGCGGTGTCCGGCGGTGCAGGATGGATGCATGGATCTTCGAATCTTCACCGAGCCCCAGCAAGGGGCGAGCTACGACACCCTGCTCACCGTCGCCAAGGCGACCGAGGACCTGGGGTTCGACGCTTTCTACCGTTCCGATCACTATCTGCGCATGGGCCAGGGGGACGGGCTCCCCGGTCCGACGGACGCATGGATCACGCTCGCCGGGCTGGCGCGCGAGACCAAGCGGATCCGCCTCGGCACGCTGATGACCGCGGGGACCTTCCGTCTCCCCGGTGTGCTCGCCATCCAGGTGGCGCAGGTCGACCAGATGTCCGGCGGCCGCGTCGAACTGGGCCTGGGCACAGGCTGGTTCGAGGACGAGCACAAGGCGTACGGAATCCCGTTCCCGCCGGAGAAGTTCGGCCGGCTGGAGGAGCAGCTGGCGATTATCACCGGCCTGTGGTCGACCGATGTCGGCAAGACGTTCAGCTACGACGGTACTTACTACCAGCTCACCGATTCACCCGCGCTGCCGAAGCCGGCTCAGGCCAAGGTGCCTGTCCTGGTCGGCGGACACGGGGCGAAGCGCACGCCGCGGCTGGCCGCCAAGTATGCCGACGAGTTCAATATTCCGTTCGCCTCGCTGGAGGACAGCGAGCAGCAGTTCGGCCGGGTCAGGGCAGCGGCCGAGGCGGAGGGCCGGAAGCCGGACGACCTGGTGTACTCCAACGCCCTGGTCGTCTGCGTCGGCAAGGACGATGCCGAGGTCGCACGCCGCGCCGCCGTCATCGGACGGGACGTGGCCGAGCTCAAGGCGAACGGGCTGGCGGGCTCGCCCGCCGAGGTGGTGGACAAGATCGGCCGGTTCGAGGCGATCGGGGCGTCCAGGATCTACCTCCAGGTGCTGGATCTCGACGACCTCGGACACCTGGAGCTGATCTCGTCGCAGGTCCAGTCCCAGCTCGCCTGAGACAGGTTCCAGCCGCCTGACGCCGGGCCGGGCCCGCCCGGGACACATCCGGTTCGTCCGGGGAAGAAGGAGCAGCTGTGCAGCCCGCCCGCGATTCGTCCCGGCCCTCCGCAGGGACGCCGTCCCGCTCGCTGGCCGCCGCGCTGGCGGCGGGGACGGTCCTGCTCGACGGCGGGCTCTCCAACCAACTGGAGGCGCAGGGCTGCGATCTGTCCGACGCGTTGTGGTCCGCCCGGCTGCTCGCCGACGGGCCCGAGCAGATCGTGGCCGCGCACACGGCGTATGTGCGGGCGGGTGCGCAGGTGCTCATCACCGCCAGCTATCAGGCGAGTTTCGAGGGGTTCGGGCGGCGTGGGGCCGGGCGGGCGGAGGCCGCCGGGCTGTTCGCCCGCAGTGTGGGGCTGGCCCGGCGGGCGGCCGGTTCGGTGGAGCGGGACGTATGGGTTGCCGCCTCGGTCGGTCCGTACGGGGCGGTGATGGCGGACGGCTCGGAGTACCGGGGCCGCTACGGGCTCTCGGTCCGCGAGCTGGAGCGCTTCCACCGGCCCAGGATCGAGGCGCTGGCCGCCGCCGGCCCCGATGTGCTGGCACTGGAGACCGTGCCGGACGTCGACGAGGCCCAGGCGTTGCTGCGGGTCGCGCAGGAGTGCGGACTGCCGGTCTGGCTCTCCTTCACCGTGGCGGGCGGACGGACGCGGGCGGGGCAGCCGCTGGAGGAGGCGTTCGGCCTTGCCGCGGAGCACGACCGGGTGCTGGCGGCCGGGGTGAACTGCTGCGATCCGGCCGACGCGGACGCAGCGGTCCGGACGGCGGCGGAGGTGACCGGCAAGCCGGTCGTCGTCTATCCGAACAGCGGTGAGCGCTGGGACGCCGGGCAGCGGGCGTGGACCGGGGAGGCCACGTTCGATCCCGGCCGGGCCCGCGCCTGGCGGGCCGCCGGTGCGCGGCTGGTCGGCGGCTGCTGCCGGGTCGGTCCGGGGACCGTCGCCGAACTGGCCGCTCGGCTCGGAACGCCGGAGGCCCATGACCAGGAAGGCGGCGGAAAAGAACCGGAGACGGAGTGAAAATGCCTGGTGAGGGGGAGTGAACCGGACCATACTCAGACGTGTGTTCCTGACGATCAGCACCACCGGCACCCCGGAGCGTCCCGCCACCGATCTCGGATTCCTGCTGCACAAGCATCCCGAGAAGGCGCAGACGTATTCCACCTCCCACGGCACCGCGCACGTCTTCTATCCCGAGGCGTCCGCGGAGCGCTGCACGGCTGCGCTCCTGCTGGAGGTGGATCCCGTGGCGCTGGTGCGGCGGGGCAAGGGCAAGGGCCGGGGTGGCGCCCCCGACGCGGCACTCGCCCAGTACGTCAACGACCGCCCGTACGCGGCGTCCTCGCTGCTGTCCGTCGCCATGAGCACCGTCTTCAAGTCCGCCCTGAGCGGTACCTGCCGGGCGATGCCCGAGCGGGCCGCTCAGACGCTGCCGTTGCGGATCGAAGTGCCCGCCCTGCCGGCCCGTGGTGGTGCCGAGCTGGTGCGCAAGCTCTTCGGTCCGCTCGGCTGGTCGCGGGTGGACGCGGTGGCCGTCCCGCTGGACGAACGGTTCCCCGAGTGGGGGGACTCGCGGTACGTACAGCTCGTACTCGAAGGCGAGCTGAGGCTGTCGGACGCGCTGCGGCAGCTGTATGTCCTGCTGCCGGTGCTCGACGACGCCAAGCACTACTGGGTGTCGCCGGACGAGGTGGACAAACTGCTGCGCGCCGGTGAGGGCTGGCTGGCCGATCACCCCGAACAGAAGCTGATCACCAGCCGGTACCTGGCCCGCCGCTGGGGGCTGACCAGGCAGGCGATGGAGCGGCTCGAGCTGGTGCGGCTCGCCGAGTCGGACGACCTCGACGTCGAGAGCATCGACAACGCGGTCGACGAGTCGGCCGATACCGAGGAGCGGCCGGTGCCGCTCGCCGAGCAGCGGCGGGCCGCGATCCTGGCCGCGCTGAGCGGCGCCGGGGCGAGCCGGGTGCTGGACCTGGGCTGCGGACAGGGCCAGTTGGTGCAGGCGCTGCTGAAGGACGTGCGTTTCACCGAGATCGTCGGCGTCGACGTCTCGATGCGCGCCCTCACCATCGCCTCCCGCCGGCTGAAGCTGGACCGGATGGGGGAGCGCCAGGCCGCACGCGTGACGCTCCAGCAGGGCTCGCTGACGTACACCGACAAGCGGCTCAAGGGTTACGACGCGGCGGTGTTGAGCGAGGTCATCGAGCATCTCGACCTGCCGCGGCTGCCCGCCCTGGAGTACGCGGTGTTCGGCTCGGCCCGGCCCCGCACGGTGCTGGTGACCACACCGAACGTCGAGTACAACG
>NZ_JBHVWF010000159.1:0-16716 GCF_042882365.1 Streptomyces sp. NPDC058221
CCGCTTCGCCGTGCCGCTTCGCCGTGCCGCTTCGCCGTGCCGCTTCGCCGTGCCGCTTCGCCGTGCCGCTTCGCCGTGCCGCTTCGCCGTGCCGCCCACCCGAGGCTGACCAGGCACGATCGGGTGCGGCCGGGCCGGGCGCAGCACCGTCCGTCTGCGCCGGTATCGTCGGTTACGTCACCGAGCCTGCGCCGCCTCTGCTGTCCCAGGCACCTCTGGCACCGCACCGAACCCCTCTGACCAGTGGAGACCGCATGTCCGGCCAGCCCGCCGCCCGCCGTACCGTGCTGAAGGGCGCCGCTCTCGCCGGCGTCGCCGGGCTGGGAGTGGCCGCCTGCTCGACCGACTCCAAGCTCGGGCACGCCCAGACCCCGACGCCCACCGCACCCGTCGAGCTCGGCGCCCCGGACGAGGTCCCTGTCGGCGAGTCCAAGCTCTACCGCGAGGAGCGCGTCATCGTCACCTGCCCCGCCAAGGGGCAGTACAAGGCGTTCAGCGCCCAGTGCACCCATGCGGGCTGCCTGCTGGACAAGGTCGAGAAGAACGAGGGGCACTGCCCGTGCCACGGCAGCCGCTTCGACACCACCACCGGCAAGGCCGTGCACGGTCCGGCGACCGTGCCGCTGCCCTCCGTCCCGGTCAGGGTCGAGGGCGGGCGGCTGGTCGCGGGCCCCGACGCCTGAACCGGCCGATGAGGCAACCGGCCGATGAGGCCCGACGCCTGAACCGGCCCGCCCGACAGGGACGGCGGCCGGCTCACTCCCAGTCCCAGTCGATACCGACCAGGCCGGGCCGCACTCCCTGCTCCACCAGGTGGACCGTCCGGTGGCGGCCGGTGAGTGTGAGGTCCGTCCGGGCGCCGCGCGGCGCCCCCGTGGACACCTGGGCGAAGCGCCGGCACCGGACCGGCAGCGCCTCCTCGTCGAACCGGACCTGGAGCACGTACTGCCCGCCGCCGAAGCTGAAGCCGCGCACGTACTCGCCGCACGGCCCGCCCGTACCGTCCTCGAAGCCGTAGCCGAAGAGGTACGTCTCGCCCGCGCGCAGCCGGGTGTCGAAGAGCAGCTCGGCGACCAGCACCCCCGCCTCCACGTCCCAGCGGACCCGCCCCGTCCGGCAGTTCTCCCGGGCACTCACCCCGACGCGCGCCGGATCGCACCCCGGATCGCCCCGGTACACGGCGAGATAGCGGTCGATCCCGTCACGGTGGGCGCGCACCACGTGCTGCGAGTTCCGGCGCTGCATCTGACGGCCGGGCCCGATCCGCACCCGTTCCTGGTGCCCCACCGTGTGCAGCCCGCCGTCCGCGGGTGACTCCATCGCGGCGAGCAGCCGCTCGACCGCGCCGGACGCGTCCACCAGAGAACGGTACGAGCGGGCCGGCGGGCGGTCGGCCTCCGTGCGGGGCTCCCCGGCTCCCAGCAGTGCCAGCAGCGAGTTCCCCGGCAGCTCCAGCACCTCCTCCAGCGCTTTCACGGCCCGCAGGGACTCCGGGCGCTGCGGACGCCTGGCCCCCTGCTGCCAGTAACTCAGGCTCGTCACACCGACCTTCACCCCGCGGTGCGCCAGATGGTGCTGCACCCGCTGGAGCGGCAGCCCGCGCACCGCGAGCGCGGTGCGCAGCGCGAGGTGGAACGGGCCGGTGTGCAGCACCTGCGCCAGTTCGGCCTCGGTGTGCTGCATGGGTCCTCCAGGTGAACGTTCACGTCGCGCGGCCCCCTGGGCGCGCCGACGGATGCCGGGCCGCAGGTGGCCAGGGGGAGGCGTTCACGCGTGCGTCCCTGGCGTTCACACCGCGATGTTCCCCCGCATTGAAGCGTGTTGACCCGTTCCCGACAACGGTTGATGCTCCTCGACAGCGTCCGGACGCGCTCCTTGGAACCCCCACCCCCGCCCCGGGAGGAACGCCATGCGCAACCGAAGAGCCAGGCAGCGACGGCTGTCGGTGACGGCCGTTCTCGTCGCCGTACTGCTCGCCCTGCCCACGGCGACCGCCACCGCGGCGGACCAGGCCCGCTCCGCACCCGCCGCCGGTACGCTCGCAGCGGCCCAGCGGCTGAACATCACCATGCAGGCCCAGCAGAAGACCAACTGGTGCTGGGCCGCCTCGGGCAACACGGTCGCCGCCTGGTTCGGCCGGAACCACACCCAGAACGAGTTCTGCAACGCCGCGTTCGGCCGGGCCCAGGGCGACGAGTGCCCCAACTCGCAGGCCACGCTCGGCAATGTCCAGGACGGCCTGTACTGGGCCGGTATCAACCCCGGTTCGTACGTCACCGGCTGGCTGGGCTACCCCACCGTCGAGGCCGAGATTGCCGCCGGGCGGCCGGTGGAGACCCGTATCCAGTGGTCGTCGGGCGGCGGCCACATGCACGTCCTGTACGGATACGACGAGGCGAACAGCTGGGTGTACTGGGGCGACCCGTGGCCCTCCGACAACCGCTACAACTGGGCCTCGCACGACTGGTACGTGAACAACAGCGAGTTCTCCTGGACCCATTCGCTCTACCGGATCGGGGCGTGACGGCATGACCTCCACCGCTTCCCCGCGCCCCACCGCCCGTACCGTCCGCTCCGCCGTCGCGGCCCTCGCCGCTGGCGGTGTGCTGGCCGGGACAGCCCTGCTCACCGTCGCCACCCCGCAGGCGGCCGCCGCCGACGGCCCCGCTCTCACCCCGGCGGCCCTGGCAGCGGCCCATGACGCGGCCACCGAGGCCGCCACCCTGGACACGCTCTCCCGGTTCTTCGCCCGGGAGGGCACGGTCACCAGGGCGGCGGCCGCCCCACGGATCGAGGGCGCCGCCGTGCCGGTGCGCACGCTGTCCGCGGACTTCGTCGCCGGTGAGCCGGGAGCCTCCGTCGCCGAGCCGGACTACCTCGCCAGCACCGCCGTCTCCTCGGACGGACAGAAAGCGTCCCTGTGGACACTCCCCGGGCCGGGGAAGGACGGGCACTGGCAGGTGGTGAACATCGCCACCGGTGACGACGAGGCCCGGTACACGGCCGCGGGTGCCCGCAAGCTGCCCGGCGGCACCGTCTTCCGCGAGCCGCAGATAGACGCCTGGTACGTCCAGAAGGGCAGCCGGGTGCTTCCGCTGGACCGGGACGCGGTGGGGGCGGTCGGCGCGGACGGCACCACCCTGGCCGCCTACCGCACGAGGGTGAGGGCCGCGTACGCGGACAAGCTCCCCGGTTCCGGCTACGACCGCTCGGGCCGGGCCGGCGGCTACGGGCCCGCCGGGGCACAGCCCGCCGCCGGACGGCCGCCGGCCACCGCCGCGAGCCCAGGGCCGGCCGTCGAGGCGGCGGCCGGCGCCGGCACCGCGCTGACCGCGACCTCCGGAGCCGCGGCCTTGGGCGCCCTCGCCGTACTCGCTCTGTGTGGCGTCACGGCCCTGCGCCGCCGCCGGGCCAGGTGAGCCGCCCGGCACCGCGCCCCCGGGTGCGAGCGGCGGACGCCACCGCCCGATGACCCCGTGCTCCGGGACGCGTGCCCCCCAACACGCGTTCCGGAGCACGGCGCCGCCCACGGGCAGGCCGCGCTGTCACTGCCCGCAAGTAGGGTGGGAGGTATGGCAGACCCCTCCAGCTACCGCCCCAAGCCGGGACAGATCCCCGACTCCCCGGGGGTCTACAAATTCCGCGACGAACACCGCCGGGTGATCTACGTCGGGAAGGCGAAGAACCTGCGCCAGCGCCTGGCCAACTACTTCCAGGACCTGTCGGGCCTCCATCCGCGTACGCGCACGATGGTGACCACCGCCGCGTCCGTGGAGTGGACCGTCGTCTCCACGGAGGTCGAGGCGCTTCAGCTGGAGTACTCCTGGATCAAGGAGTACGACCCGCGGTTCAACGTCAAGTACCGCGACGACAAGAGCTATCCGTACCTCGCCGTCACGCTCAACGAGGAGTTCCCGCGTGTCCAGGTGATGCGCGGCGCCAAGAAGAAGGGCGTGCGCTACTTCGGTCCGTACGGCCACGCCTGGGCGATCCGCGAGACGGTCGACCTGATGCTGCGGGTCTTCCCCGTCCGCACGTGCTCCGCCGGCGTCTTCAAGAACGCCGCCAGGACCGGCCGCCCCTGCCTCCTCGGCTATATCGGCAAGTGCTCGGCCCCCTGCGTCGGCCGGGTCACCCCCGAGGAGCACCGCGAACTGGCGGACGACTTCTGCGACTTCATGGCCGGCCGCACCGGGACGTACATCCGCCGCCTGGAGAAGGACATGATGGCGGCGGCCGAGGACATGGAGTACGAGCGGGCCGCCCGGCTCCGTGACGACGCCGAGGCGCTGAAGCGGGCGATGGAGAAGAGTGCCGTCGTGCTCGCCGACGCCACCGACGCCGACCTCATCGCGGTCGCCGAGGACGAGCTGGAGGCCGCTCTCCAGATCTTCCACGTCCGGGGCGGCCGGGTGCGCGGACAGCGCGGCTGGGTCACCGACAAGGTGGAGAACGTCGACACCTCGGGCCTGGTCGAGCACGCGCTCCAGCAGCTGTACGGGGAAGAGGCCGGGGACGCCGTCCCCAAGGAGGTCCTCGTCCCGGCACTGCCCGAGGACCCGGACGCGGTCTCCCAGTGGCTGGCTGAGCGCCGGGGCTCCCAGGTCAGCCTGCGCATCCCGCAGCGCGGCGACAAGAAGGACCTGATGGCCACGGTCCAGCGCAACGCCCAGCAGGCCCTGGGGCTGCACAAGACCAAGCGCGCCTCCGACCTGACCACCCGCTCCCGGGCCCTGGAGGAGATCGCCGAGGCGCTCGGCCTGGACACGGCCCCGCTGCGCATCGAGTGCTTCGACATCTCCCACCTCCAGGGCGACGACGTGGTGGCCTCGATGGTGGTCTTCGAGGACGGGCTGGCGCGCAAGGGGGAGTACCGCCGCTTCCAGATCAAGAGCTTCGAGGGACAGGACGACGTCCGCTCGATGCACGAGGTGATCGGCCGGCGCTTCCGCCGTTACCTCCAGGAGAAGGAGCGCACGGGGGAGTGGGAGGAGAACCGCGCACAGGCCCCCGCACACGCCCCCGAGCAGGCCCCCGCACTCACCGGCCCCGCACCCACCGGCCCTGTCCCGGCGGACTCCGCACCGGCCGGTCCCCTCCCGGAATCCGCCGCCGAGCCCCGGGAGGACGACGGCCGGCCCAAGCGGTTCGCCTACCCGCCGCAGCTGCTCGTGGTCGACGGCGGCCAGCCCCAGGTCGCCGCGGCCAAGCGGGCACTGGACGAGCTGGGGATCGACGACATCGCCGTCTGCGGCCTCGCCAAGCGCCTCGAAGAGGTCTGGCTGCCCGATGACGACGACCCGGTGGTGCTGCCCCGCTCCAGCGAGGGCCTCTACCTCCTGCAGCGCATCCGCGACGAGGCGCACCGTTTCGCCATCACCTACCAGCGCGCCAAGCGTGCCAAGCGCATCCGCTCCAGCCCCCTGGACGACGTGGCCGGTCTCGGCGAGACCCGCAAGCAGGCCCTGATCAAGCATTTCGGCTCCGTGAAGAAGCTGAGGCAGGCGACAATCGACCAGATCTGCGAGGTTCCGGGGATAGGCCGCAGGACGGCGGAGTCAGTGGCCGTCGCCCTCGCCTCGACCACCCCGGCCACGCCCGCCGTGAACACGGCCACAGGAGAGATCATTGAAGAGGACGACGGGGGCAGCACGACATGACTGAGCGCGAAGATGAACAAGGGCACGACCGCACGGACCGAGCAGACGGAGCAGCACACGTGAGTACGGGCACCCCGAACGAGACGGGCGACAGCGCGGTGGCCATTCCCGAACTGGTGATCATCTCCGGTATGTCGGGCGCCGGACGCAGCACCGCGGCCAAGTGTCTGGAGGACCTCGGCTGGTTCGTCGTGGACAACCTGCCGCCCGCGCTGATCCCCACGATGGTGGAGCTCGGCGCCAGGTCGCAGGGCAACGTCGCCCGGATCGCCGTCGTCGTCGACGTACGGGGCCGCCGCTTCTTCGACAATCTGCGGGAGTCCCTCGCGGACCTGGAGGCCAAGGGCGTCACCCGGCGGATCGTCTTCCTGGAGTCGTCCGACGACGCGCTGGTCCGCCGCTTCGAGTCGGTCCGCCGTCCGCACCCGCTCCAGGGCGACGGCCGCATCGTCGACGGCATCGCCGCCGAACGCGATCTGCTGCGCGAGCTGCGCGGCGACGCCGACCTGGTGATCGACACCTCCAGCCTCAACGTGCACGAGCTGCGCGCCAAGATGGACGCCCAGTTCGCCGGCGACGAGGAGCCGGAGCTCCGCGCCACGGTGATGTCCTTCGGCTTCAAGTACGGGCTGCCGGTCGACGCCGACCTGGTGGTGGACTGCCGCTTCCTGCCCAACCCGCACTGGGTCCCCGAGCTGCGCCCCTTCACCGGGCTCAACGAGGAGGTCTCGGACTACGTGTTCGACCAGCCGGGCGCCAAGGAGTTCCTCAACCAGTACACGGAGCTGCTCCAGCTCATCGCCGCGGGTTACCGCCGCGAGGGCAAGCGTTACGTGACCATCGCCGTGGGCTGTACGGGCGGCAAGCACCGCTCCGTCGCCATGTCGGAGAAGCTGGCGGCCAGGCTCGCCACCGAAGGGATCGAGACCGTGCTCGTGCATCGGGACATGGGGCGCGAGTGACCAGTCGCAACCTGCGTCTGCGCCGGCTGAGCAGGGCCACCTCCGCGCTGTCCGGCCGCAAGCGCGGCGCCCAGCCCAAGGTCGTCGCCCTCGGCGGCGGCATGGGCCTGTCCGCCTCGCTGGCCGCGCTGCGCCGGATCACCGGTGATCTGACCGCCGTGGTCACCGTCGCCGACGACGGCGGCTCCAGCGGCCGGCTCCGAGAGGAGCTGGGCGTGCTGCCGCCCGGCGACCTGCGCAAGGCGCTGGCCGCCCTGTGCGGCGACGACGACTGGGGCCAGACGTGGGCCCAGGTCATCCAGCACCGCTTCCAGTCCAAGGGCGATCTGCACGAGCACGCCGTCGGCAATCTGCTGATCGTCGCCCTGTGGGAGCAGCTCGGTGACCACGTCCAGGCCCTGGATCTGGTCGGCAAGCTCCTCGGGGCGCACGGCCGGGTGCTCCCGATGTCCGCCGTGCCCCTGGAGCTCCAGGCGCTCGTACGGGGACACGATCCGGAGCGCCCGGACGAGGTGGACACGGTCCGCGGCCAGGCCACCGTGGCGCTCACGCCGGGCGAGGTGCAGTCCGTGCACGTCGTCCCGGCCGACCCGCCGGCGGTCCCGGAAGCGGTCGCCGCGGTGCTGGACGCGGACTGGGTGGTGCTCGGTCCGGGTTCCTGGTTCTCCTCGGTCATTCCCCATCTGCTCGTCCCCGATCTGCTCGACGCGCTGATCGAAACAAAGGCCCGCAAGGTGCTCTCGCTGAACCTCGCGCCGCAACCCGGTGAAACAGATGGCTTCTCTCCGCAGCGTCATTTGGAGGTTTTGGGACGACACGCTCATAAAATAGCATTGGACGTGGTGCTGGCCGACGAGGCTGCTGTGCCCGACCGCGAGTCCCTCGCCGATGCCGCAAAACGGCTCGGTGCCGCGGTCGAGCTGGCGCCGGTGGCCTCACCCGACGGCGTTCCGATTCATGATCCGGAGCTGTTGGCCGCCGCGTACGACCGTATTTTTCGGATGCATGGAAGGATCGGCCCATGGCGATGACGCCAGCGGTGAAGGACGAAATCTCTCGGCTTCCCGTAACCCGGACCTGCTGCAGGAAGGCAGAGGTCTCGGCGATTCTTCGGTTCGCGGGTGGACTGCACCTGGTGAGCGGCCGGATTGTGATCGAGGCGGAGCTGGACACCGCGATGGCGGCGCGCCGGCTCAAGCGCGACATCCTCGAAATCTTCGGGCACAGCTCGGAGCTGATCGTGATGGCACCCGGCGGGCTGCGGCGCGGCTCCCGCTATGTCGTACGGGTGGTGGCGGGCGGCGACCAGCTGGCCCGTCAGACGGGTCTGGTGGACGGCCGCGGCCGGCCCATCCGCGGGCTCCCCCCGCAGGTGGTCTCGGGGGCCACCTGCGATGCGGAGGCCGCCTGGCGCGGGGCCTTCCTTGCGCACGGCTCGCTCACCGAGCCGGGGCGCTCCTCCTCACTGGAGGTGACCTGCCCGGGCCCGGAGGCGGCCCTCGCGCTGGTCGGCGCCGCCCGCCGGCTCTCCATCCCGGCCAAGGCCCGAGAGGTGCGCGGCGTGGACCGGGTCGTCGTCCGTGACGGCGACGCCATCGGCGCCCTGCTCACCCGGCTCGGCGCCCATGAGTCGGTGCTGGCCTGGGAGGAGCGGCGGATGCGGCGCGAGGTCCGCGCCACCGCCAACCGGCTCGCCAACTTCGACGACGCGAACCTGCGGCGTTCGGCCAGGGCCGCGGTGGCCGCGGGTGCCCGGGTGGGGCGCGCGCTGGAGATCCTGGGTGAGGAGGTGCCCGAGCACCTCGCGGCGGCCGGACGGCTGCGCATGGAGCACAAGCAGGCCTCCCTGGAGGAGCTGGGTGCGCTCGCCGACCCGCCGCTGACCAAGGACGCCGTCGCGGGCCGTATCCGCCGGCTCCTCGCGATGGCCGACAAGCGGGCCCAGGACCTGGGAATCCCGAGCACGGAATCCACCCTGAGCGAGGAGCTTGCCGACGGCCTGGTCGGCTGATCCGCACCCTTGCTCTCGGGCGGCACGGGAACGCGCCACGTTCCCGGGGGCGTTGACACTGCGTAATCGTCGCAGCGGACGGGGCCGGACAACCGGAGGCCCGTACTCCTACTGAGGAGTACGGGCCTCCCTCGTTCGTCCGGCCCTGCTCGATGTCACCCCGGCGGCCTCGGAGGGGTAGGGTCGTAGGCGGTCGGGGACATCCCATACAAACTCGCCGGCGTCTAAAACCGGCGTACCTAACGAGGAGATCGGTTCGTGACGATCCGCGTAGGCATCAACGGCTTTGGCCGCATCGGTCGTAACTACTTCCGCGCGCTGCTGGAGCAGGGTGCGGACATCGAGATCGTGGCTGTCAACGACCTGGGTGACACTGCGACCACGGCTCACCTGCTGAAGTACGACACCATTCTGGGTCGTCTCAAGGCCGAGGTCAGCCACACCGCCGACACCATCACCGTCGACGGTCACACCATCAAGGTGCTCTCCGAGCGCAACCCGGCCGACATCCCCTGGGGTGAGCTGGGCGTCGACATCGTCATTGAGTCGACCGGCATCTTCACGAAGAAGGCCGACGCCGCCAAGCACATCGCGGGCGGCGCCAAGAAGGTCCTCATCTCGGCTCCGGCCAAGGACGAGGACATCACCATCGTGATGGGTGTCAACCAGGACAAGTACGACGCGGCCAACCACCACGTCATCTCCAACGCCTCCTGCACCACCAACTGTGTGGCGCCGATGGCCAAGGTTCTCGACGAGAACTTCGGCATCGTCAAGGGCCTGATGACGACGGTCCACGCGTACACGAACGACCAGCGGATCCTGGACTTCCCGCACTCCGATCTGCGTCGCGCCCGCGCCGCCGCGGAGAACATCATTCCGACCACGACGGGCGCCGCCAAGGCAACCGCCCTGGTCCTCCCGCAGCTCAAGGGCAAGCTCGACGGCATCGCGATGCGTGTCCCGGTCCCGACCGGTTCCGCCACCGACCTCGTCGTGACCCTGCAGCGCGAGGTCACCAAGGACGAGGTCAACGCCGCGTTCAAGAAGGCGTCCGACGACGGCGACCTCAAGGGTTTCCTGACGTACACCGAGGACCCGATCGTGTCCTCGGACATCGTCGGCGACCCGTCGTCCTGCACCTTCGACTCCTCCCTGACCATGGTCCAGGAGGGCAGCACGGTGAAGATCCTCGGCTGGTACGACAACGAGTGGGGCTACTCCAACCGCCTCGTCGACCTGACCGTCTTCGTCGGCGGCCAGCTCTGACCTTCGATTCGGCAGGCACCTCGATGTGAGCACGGGGCTCGGACAGCGCAACGCAGCGCCGTTCGAGCCCCGTTGCATGCTCTCTCGTCCTTCCAAGGAGTCCAGAAGATGAAGACGATCGACGAACTTCTCGCCGAAGGGGTCAACGGCAAGCGCGTATTCGTCCGCGCCGACCTCAACGTGCCGCTCAACGGCACCACCATCACCGACGACGGCCGCATCCGTGCCGTGCAGCCGACCGTGGAGAAGCTGGCCGCGGCCGGTGCCCGGGTCGTCGTCGCCTCGCACCTGGGCCGCCCGAAGGGCGCGCCCGACCCGGCGTTCTCGCTGGCGCCCGCGGCCACCCGCCTCGGTGAGCTGCTCGGTACCGACGTGGCCTTCGCGACCGACACGGTCGGCGAGTCCGCCCGCGCCACGGTCGCCGCGCTGGCCGACGGCAAGGTCGCCGTCATCGAGAACCTCCGCTTCAACGCCGGCGAGACGTCGAAGGACGACGCCGAGCGCGGCGCGTTCGCCGACCGGCTGGCCGAGCTCGCCGACGTGTACGTGGGCGACGGCTTCGGCGCCGTGCACCGCAAGCACGCCTCGGTCTTCGACCTCCCGGCCCGGCTCCCGCACTACGCGGGCTACCTCATCGCCACCGAGGTCGGCGTCCTGAAGAAGCTCACCACCGATGTGAAGCGGCCGTACGCGGTCGTCCTCGGCGGCGCCAAGGTCTCCGACAAGCTCGGCGTCATCGACCACCTCCTGGAGCGGGCCGACCGCATCCTCATCGGCGGCGGCATGGCGTACACCTTCCTCAAGGCCCAGGGCCACGAGGTCGGCAGCTCGCTGCTCCAGGAGGACCAGATCCCGGTGGTGCTGGAGTACCTCAAGCGCGCCGAGGACAAGGGCGTGGAGTTCGTGCTCCCCGTCGACGTCGTGGTCGCCCCGGCGTTCCCCGACCTCAAGACCAAGGCCCCGGCCCAGGCCACCACCGTCGCCGCCGACGCCATGCCGGCCGGCCAGATGGGGCTCGACAACGGTCCGGAGACCAACACGCTCTACGCATCGAAGCTCGCCGACGCGGCCACCGTCTTCTGGAACGGCCCCATGGGCGTCTTCGAGCACCCCGATTTCGCCGAGGGCACCCGGGCCGTCGCCCAGGCCCTCGTCGACTCGTCCGGTTTCAGCGTGGTCGGTGGTGGCGACTCCGCCGCCGCGGTCCGCATCCTGGGCTTCGACGAGAACGCGTTCGGACACATCTCGACCGGTGGCGGCGCCAGCCTCGAATACCTCGAGGGCAAGACGCTTCCCGGCCTCGCCGCACTGGAGGACTGACCTTTCATGACCACCCGCACCCCGCTGATGGCGGGCAACTGGAAGATGAACCTCAACCACCTCGAGGCCATCGCGCACGTCCAGAAGCTCTCCTTCGCCCTGGCCGACAAGGACTACGACGCCGTAGAGGTCGCCGTCCTGCCGCCCTTCACCGACCTGCGCTCCGTGCAGACGCTGGTCGACGGCGACAAGCTGAAGATCAAGTACGGCGCCCAGGACATCTCGGCGCACGACTCCGGCGCGTACACCGGTGAGATCTCCGGCCCGATGCTCGCCAAGCTGAAGTGCACCTACGTCGCCGTCGGACACAGCGAGCGCCGTCAGTACCACGCCGAGACCGACGAGGTCTGCAACGCGAAGGTGAAGGCCGCGTACAAGCACGGCCTCACCCCGATCCTCTGTGTCGGCGAGGGCCTGGACATCCGCAAGGCCGGTGAGCAGGTCTCCTACACGCTCGCCCAGCTGGACGGCGCGCTGAAGGACGTCCCGGCCGAGCAGGCCGAGTCCATCGTGATCGCCTACGAGCCGGTCTGGGCCATCGGTACCGGCGAGGTCGCCACCCCCGACGACGCGCAGGAGGTCTGCGGTGCGATCCGCGGCCGTCTCGCCGAGCTGTACTCGCAGGAGCTGGCCGACGCGGTCCGCATCCAGTACGGCGGCTCGGTCAAGTCGGGCAATGTCGCCGCGATCATGGCGCAGCCCGATGTGGACGGCGCGCTGATCGGCGGCGCCGCTCTGGACGCCGACGAGTTCGTCAAGATCGTCCGCTTCCGCGACCAGTGAGTATGCGGTAGCGCGGATCCGTCGTACCCTTGCGGGGGCCGAGGAGGGCAGCCTCCCGGCCCCCGTTGTTCGCACATGCAGTCAGGATTTCCGGAAAGTAGGGACCAGCCGTGATTTTGGGGTTCGAGATCGCCCTGATCGTCTTCAGCCTGCTGCTGATGCTGCTGGTGCTGATGCACAAGGGGAAGGGCGGCGGCCTCTCCGACATGTTCGGTGGCGGCATGCAGTCGTCCGTCGGCGGTTCCTCGGTCGCCGAGCGGAACCTCGACCGGATCACCGTCGTGGTCGGTCTGGGATGGTTCGCGTGCATCGTGGTGCTTGGTCTGCTCATCAAGCTGGACAACTGACCCGTCGTACGCGATTCCTGTGAGGGTGTAACTCCAATCACTGGACGCGCGTTGGGCCTTACGTAGACTGGGGCATCTTCGAGCACCATCACGCAGGGAGTTACGACCGTGGCAAGTGGCAACGCGATCCGGGGAAGCCGGGTCGGAGCGGGGCCGATGGGGGAGGCCGAGCGCGGCGAGTCCGCGCCACGCGCCCGCATCTCCTTCTGGTGCTCGAACGGGCACGAGACGCAGCCGAGCTTCGCCCATGACGCGCAGGTACCGGAGACCTGGGACTGCCCGCGGTGTGGTTTCCCGGCCGGCCAGGACCGTGACAGCCCGCCGGACCCGCCGCGCACCGAGCCGTACAAGACGCATCTCGCGTACGTGCGCGAGCGGCGCAGCGACGAGGACGGCGAGGCCATCCTCGCGGAAGCCCTCGCGAAACTCCGCGGCGAGATCTAGTACCTCACGCGCCTCTGCAGAAGCTGTTCACCGGCCGGACACCCCCAGGTGCCCGGCCGGAATGCTTCTGCCGTGCCGCAGCCCGCCGTTGTCCCGTCCGCCGCCCTGATCAATTAAGTTGGAGGGGCAGCGGGGAACTGCGGTTACGAGAAGAAGTGGGCTGATGTCCGGGATGAACGCACAAAGCCGAACCAGGCTCAACCAGACGCCGGAATGGACCGCGCTGGGAAAGCACCGTGAGCAGCTCGGGGCGACCCATCTGCGAGAACTGTTCGCGGACGATCCGGAGCGCGGCACCGCCTACACGCTGCGCGTCGGCGACCTGTATGTCGACTACTCCAAGCAGCTGGTCACCGAGGAGACGCTCCGGCTGCTCCGCGAGCTCGCCGAAGCCACCGGCGTCGCCGGGCTGCGGGACGCGATGTTCCGCGGCGACAAGATCAACACCACCGAGGACCGCGCCGTCCTGCACACCGCGCTGCGCGCACCGCGCGACGCCGTCATCGAGGTCGACGGCGAGAACGTGGTGCCTGCCGTGCACGCGGTGCTCGACAAGATGGCGGCCTTCTCGGAGCGGGTCAGGTCCGGCGAGTGGACCGGCCACACCGGCAAGCCGATCAAGAACGTGGTCAACATCGGCATCGGCGGCTCCGACCTCGGCCCCGCCATGGCGTACGAGGCGCTGCGCTCCTTCACGGACCGCTCGATCACCGTCCGCTTCGTCTCCAACGTCGACGGCGCCGACCTGCACGAGGCCGTGCACGACCTCGATCCGGCCGAGACGCTCTTCGTCATCGCCTCGAAGACGTTCACCACGATCGAGACGATCACCAACGCCACCTCCGCCCGCGACTGGCTGCTGACGGGTCTGAGGGCCGGTCAGGACGCGGTGGCCAAGCACTTCGTGGCGCTGTCGACCAACGGCGAGAAGGTCGCGGACTTCGGTATCGACACCGCGAACATGTTCGAGTTCTGGGACTGGGTCGGCGGCCGCTACTCGTACGACTCCGCCATCGGCCTCTCGCTGATGATCGCCATCGGCCCGGACCGGTTCCGCGAGATGCTCGACGGCTTCCACCTCGTCGACGAACACTTCCGCACCGCCCCGGCCGAGGAGAACGCCCCGCTGCTCCTGGGCCTGCTCGGTGTCTGGTACGGCGGGTTCTTCGACGCCCAGTCGCACGCCGTGCTGCCCTACAGCCACTACCTGTCCAAGTTCACCGCGTACCTGCAGCAGCTGGACATGGAGTCCAACGGCAAGTCCGTGGACCGCGACGGAAACCCGGTGGACTGGCAGACCGGACCGGTCGTCTGGGGCACCCCCGGCACCAACGGCCAGCACGCCTACTACCAGCTGATCCACCAGGGCACCAAGGTCATCCCGGCCGACTTCATCGGCTTCTCCGAGCCGGTCAACGGCCTGCTGCCCGGCCTGATCGCCCAGCACGATCTGCTGATGGCCAACTTCTTCGCCCAGACCCAGGCGCTGGCCTTCGGCAAGACACCGGACGAGGTGCGTGCCGAGGGCGTCGCCGAGGAGCTGGTGCCGCACAAGACGTTCCGCGGCAACCACCCGACGACGACGATCCTCGCCGGCCGGCTGACACCTTCGGTGCTCGGCCAGCTGATCGCGCTCTACGAGCACAAGGTCTTCGTCCAGGGCGCGGTCTGGAACATCGACTCCTTCGACCAGTGGGGCGTCGAACTCGGCAAGGTCCTCGCCAAGAAGATCGAGCCGGTGCTGACCGAGGGCGAGGGCGCCGAGCAGCTGGACAGCTCGACCGCCGCGCTCGTCGCCGCGTACCGCGAGCGCAGGGGGCGCTGAACCGGATGTCCACGGGGGAGGGGACGGTACGGCTCAGGCCGCCCGCCAACACACTGGACCCGCGGGTCGTCGGCTGGTGGCGGACCCAGTGGCTGCTGCTGACGGCCGGGCCTGTGGTGGTCCTGGCCGTGCTGGGCGCGTTTCTCGGGGCCGCCCGGTTCTGGCTGCTGCTCAGCGCCGCGGTCCTGGCGGTGATCGGAGCCGGCTGCGCCGTCCTGCTCCCTCTCTGGTGGTTCCGCACGCACCGCTGGGAGGTCACCGACGAGGCGGTGTACGTCCGCACGGGGGTGCTGTGGCAGGAGTGGCGGATCGCGCCGATGTCCCGGATCCAGACCGTGGACACCGTGCGCGGCCCCCTCGAACAGCTCTTCCGGCTCGCCACGGTCACCGTCACCACCGCCTCCGCCAAGGGCGCGGTCCGGATCGAGGGCCTGGACCACGCACTGGCGGCCGACCTCGCCGAGCGGCTGACCCGGATCACCCAGGACACCCCCGGGGACGCCACATGAGCACCGCCGCCCCGTCCGGGGACTGGCGGTCGCTCGACCGGCGAACGGTCTGGCTCACCGCACTGGTCACGGCCGGGGTCGCCGCCGGCGCCGCCGTGCCGACCACGCTCGGGCTCTCCGGCCGCCTCGGGTTCGGCCCCGCCCTCGCCTGGGTGCTCCTGGGCGCCGCCCTCCTGATCGCCTTCAGCGCCGGCACCGACTACGTACGGTGGCGCCGCACCCGCTACCGGGTGGGCGCCGACCGCGTCGAACTCCACACCGGCCTGCTGCTCGTCAAGAAGCGCTCCCTGGCCCGGGAGCGCATCCGGAGCGTCGACCTCACCGCCCATCTGCTTCAGCGCCTCCTCGGGGTCGTCACGGTCCGCATCGGCACCGGCGAGCACACCGGCAGCGAATCCACCCTGGAGCTCGACCCGGTCCTGCGGTCCGAGGGCGAACGGCTGCGCCGCGCCCTTCTGGAGCGGGGCCTCACCGCCACGTCCGGCAGTCACGTCGAGGGCGAGCTGGTCACCCTCGATCCGCGCTGGATCCGCTACGCACCGGTCTCCTTCGTCGCACCCGCGCTCGGCGGGGCGGCGGCCGGGGCCGTGATGCAGGTCAGCGACTGGTTCGGCGCGCAGGGCCAGGTCATCGAATGGGTCGGCGACCGCTACCGGGACACCTCACTGCTCTCCGTGATCGTGCTCCTCGTCGTCGCCGGGGTCCTCGCCGGAATCGTCGGCGCACTGGGCCTCTGGGTCGAGATGTGGTGGAACTACCACCTCGAACGCGAACCCGGCGGCACCCTGCGCATCCGGCGCGGCCTGCTCACCTCCCGGTCCGTCTCCATCGAGGAGCGCCGGCTGCGCGGAGTCGACCTCGTCGAGCCGCTCGGCGTCCGGCTGCTGGGCGCCGCCAGGGTCGACGCCATCACCACCGGACTGGCCAAGGACGACGAGGAACAGCACGGCGACCACAACACCCTGCTGCCCGCCGCTCCCAGGCCGGTCGCCGACTCCGTCGCCGCCGCCGTGCTGCGCGAGACCACGTCCCCGACCGGCACCGCGCTCACCACGCACCCCGCCGCCGCCCGCGGCCGGCGGCTGCGCCGGGCGCTGTGGGCCGTGCTCGTCCCGGTGCTCGTCCTCGCCCTGCTCGGCTCCCTGCTGACACCCGTCCTGCTCTGGATCGCGCTCGGCTGCGCGGTCGTGGGACTGCCCGCCGGGGTACTGCTGGCCAGGGACGCCTACCGCGCACTGGGGCACGCGCTCAGCGGCGGGTACCTGGTGACCAGGTCGGGTGCGCTGCGCCGCTCCACCGCCGCGCTGGAGCGGGCCGGGGTGATCGGCTGGACGGTGCGCCAGTCCTACTTCCAGCGGCGGGCCGGACTGCTGAACATCACTGCCACGACGGCCGCAGGAGCGGGCGCGTACACGGTGTACGACGCGGACGGGGCCGAGGGCCTGGGCTTCGCGGCCGAGGCCGTCCAGGGCCTGCTGGAGCCCTTCCTGGAGCGTGTCCCGGCGGGGGAGTGAGCCCGGCGGGACACGGCCGCCCCTCATGCCGCAGGCCCGGCCCGCTCCGAGGAGCGGGCCGGGCCTGCGGCT
>NZ_JBHVWF010000160.1:0-1047 GCF_042882365.1 Streptomyces sp. NPDC058221
CCAACCCCCCCCGCCGCGGGCTGCCCCACCGCCCGGCGGCCCCCCCCCCCCCCCGCCCCCAACCTCCGCCCCGGGCCGGGCCGGCCCCCCCCAAACCCGCGCCCCCGCCTAAAGCGTCGACCGCAGCCACTGCTCCACGCTCGCCACATGCACCGTCGCCCAGGACCGCGCAGCCTCCGCGTCACGGTCCCGCAGCGCCGACACGATCGCGCGGTGCTCGCGCAGCGTGCGGCTCACCGCGTCCTCCTGGGTCAGACCGCGCCAGACCCGCGCCCGCGTAGTCGGCCCCGAAAGCCCGTCGAGCAGCGAGCAGAGCACCGAGTTGCCCGACGACTGCACGATGCCGCGGTGGAACTCCAGATCGCAGGCCACCAGCTCCTCGACCGAGGGACGGCTGCCCAGCGCGTCCAGCTGGGAACTCAGCAGATCCAGCTGCTCCTCGGTGATCCGGCTCGCCGCCATCGCGGTCGCGGCCGGCTCGAGGATCCGGCGGACCGCCAGGAACTCCAGCACCGTGTCGTCGCGGTGGAAGTCCACCACGAAGCTCAGCGCCTCCAGCAGCAACTGCGGATCCAGACTGGTGACATACGTGCCGTCGCCCTGGCGCACATCGAGAATGCGGATGAGCGACAGGGCGCGCACCGCCTCCCGCAGCGAGTTGCGGGACAGACCGAGTTCCGCGGCGAGTTCGCTCTCCTTGGGGAGACGATCGCCGGGCCGTAGCGCACCCGAGACGATCATTCCCTTGATCTTCTCGATGGCCTCGTCAGTGACAGCCATGGGCGACCTCCAGACATCCGATGTATCGCTCCATTATGCGTCCCCGACGGCGGCCCACGGGCCCTTCGGGGCAACCGGTGCGACGATCACCGCCGAGGCGTGGCAGATTCGCCCGGGTCCGTACGCATACGGGAGGGGGCGGCGTGCCCGGTTTGACCCCCCCCCCCCCCCGCCCGGCCGCGACGGCGGGGCCCCAGCCCCGCCACCCCCCCCGCCCCGCTCACGTCCGGCGCCCCCCCCCCGAACCGCAGCGACGGAACGCGCCCC
>NZ_JBHVWF010000160.1:1057-16657 GCF_042882365.1 Streptomyces sp. NPDC058221
TGTGTGTGTGTTGGTTTTTGTGTGTGTGTTTTTTGTGTTGTGGGGGTTGGGGGGTTTTTGTTTTGCGCGCCCCCGCCGACGCGGCCGGTCAGCTCCTGCGGTCCCCGAGCACGGACTCGACGCCGGCCCGGATCTCGTCCGTCGCCAGGCCCCGGATCGTCAGCGTCGTACGGCGCCGCAGCACGTCGTCCGCCGTCTCGGCCCACTCGTGGTCGCGCGCGTAGGCGACCTGCGCCCAGATCTCCGGCGCGTCCGGGTGGATGCGCCGGGCGAGTGCCGGGTCCTCGTTGGCCAGCCGGGCGATGTCGAAGGACAGCGAACCGTAGTGCGTGGCCAGATGCCGTGCCGTGTCGGCGGACATCCGCGGTCCGGGCGTTCCGCCGTCGACCAGCAGCCGGTGCGCGACCGCGTTCGGATTGGCGATGCCCGGCAGCGGCAGCTTCTTCGGCAGCCGGGCCATCGGCTCCATGTCCTCACCGAGCGGATGCCCGGGAAGGGCGGCCAGCTTGTTCATCACCGTACGGCCGATGTGGCGGAACGTCGTCCACTTGCCGCCCGCCACCGACAGCATGCCGCCGCGGCCCTCCGTGACCACGGTCTCCCGCTTGGCCTTGGAGGTGTTGCCGGGACCGCCGGGCAGCACCCGCAGACCCGCGAAGGAGTACGTGATCAGATCGCTCGACAGCTGCTGGTCCCGGACCGAGAACGCCGCCTCGTCCAGGATCTGCGCGGTGTCCTGCTCGGTGACCGAGACATCCGCCGGATCGCCCTCGTACTCCTCGTCCGTCGTGCCGAGCAGCAGCATGTCCTCCCACGGCAGGGCGAACGTGATGCGGTACTTGTCGATCGGGGTGGCGAGCGCGGCCTTCCACGGCCGGGTCCGCTTGAGCACCAGGTGCGCACCCTTGGACAGACGTATGGAGGGCGCCGCGTCCGGGTTCTCCATCCGGCGCAGGTGGTCGACCCACGGCCCGGTGGCGTTGAGCACCAGACGGGCGTTGATCCCGAACTCCGAGCCGTCCACGGAGTCCCGCAGATCGGCACCGGTCACCCGGCCCTTGGTGAAGCGCAGCCCGGTCACGGCGGCGTGGTTGAGCACGGCGGCGCCCGCCTCGACGGCCGCGCGGACCGTCATCAGCGCCATCCGCGCGTCGTTCATCTGGTCGTCGCCGTAGACCGCGACGGCCTTCAGATTGTCGGTACGCAGCTCCGGGACATCGCGCTGCGCCCTCGCCGGGCTGATCACGTGGCCGACGCCGTCACCGAACGCGGAGAGCGCCGAGTACGCGAACACGCCCGCGCCGAGCTTGGCGGCCCCGTGCGGGCCGCCCTTGTAGACCGGCAGGTAGAAGGTGAGCGGGTTGGCGAGGTGCGGTGCGACCTGACGGGACACCGCACGCCGTTCGAAGTGGTTTTCCGCGACCAGCTTCACCGCGCCGGTCTGCAGGTAGCGCAGACCGCCGTGGAGCAGCTTGGAGGAGGCGGAGGAGGTGGCGCCGGCGAAGTCGCCGGCGTCCACCAGGGCCACCCGCAGCCCGGACTGCGCGGCGTGCCAGGCGGTGGAGATGCCCAGGATGCCGCCGCCGATCACCAGGAGGTCGTACGTCGCCTTGGAAAGCTGCTCCCGGGTCTCGGCGCGGCTCGGAAGGGAGCCGGAGGCCGGATGCGTCCCGAGGGCGGGGACGCTCTGCAGGGTGGTCATGTTCTCTACTCCTCGTCTTCGAGCCAGTCCATGGTCCGCTGTACGGCCTTGAGCCAGCTCTTGTACTCGCGGTCGCGGGTGTCCGCGTCCATGCGGGGGGTCCACTCGGCGGCCCGGCGCCAGTTGGCGCGCAGCGCGTCGGTGTCCGGCCAGAAGCCGACGGCGAGGCCGGCGGCGTAGGCGGCGCCGAGGCAGGTGGTCTCGGCGACCATGGGCCGCACCACGGGTGCGTCCAGGAAGTCGGCGAGGGTCTGCATCAGCAGGTTGTTGGAGGTCATTCCGCCGTCGACCTTGAGCGCGGTCAGCTCGACGCCGGAGTCCTTGGTCATGGCGTCGCTGATCTCACGGGTCTGCCAGGCGGTGGCTTCCAGCACGGCACGGGCGATGTGCGCCTTGGTGACGTAGCGGGTGAGACCGGCGATGACGCCGCGGGCGTCGGGGCGCCAGTACGGGGCGAACAGTCCGGAGAAGGCGGGCACGAAGTACGCGCCGCCGTTGTCCTCGACCGACGAGGCCAGGGTCTCGATCTCGGCCGCGGACTGGATGAGGCCCATCTGGTCGCGCATCCACTGCACCAGCGAACCGGTGACGGCGATCGACCCCTCCAGGGCGTAGACCGGCTTCTGGTCGCCGATCTGGTAGCCGACCGTGGTCAGCAGCCCGTTGTAGGAGTTGACGGGCGTCTCACCGGTGTTCATCAGCATGAAGGTGCCGGTGCCGTAGGTGGACTTGGCCTCGCCCTCGGCGTAACACGTCTGGCCGAACAGCGCGGCCTGCTGGTCACCGAGCGCGGAGGCGACCGGCACGCCGTCGAGCACGCCGCCCTTGGCGTGGCCGTAGACCTCGGCCGAGGACCGGATCTCGGGCAGCACCGCGGCGGGGATGCCGATGGAGGCGAGGATCTTGTCGTCCCACGACATGGTGTGCAGGTTCATCAGGAGGGTGCGCGAGGCGTTGGTGACGTCGGTGACGTGCACGCCGCCCTCGGTGCCGCCGGTCAGGTTCCAGATGACCCAGGAGTCCATGGTGCCGAAGAGGATGTCGCCCCGCTCGGCGCGCTCGCGCAGGCCCTCGACGTTGTCGAGCAGCCAGCGGACCTTGGGCCCGGCGAAGTACGAGGCCAGCGGCAGGCCCGTCTCGCGGCGGAAGCGGTCCTGGCCCACGTTGCGGCCGAGCTCCCGGCAGAGGGCGTCGGTGCGCGTGTCCTGCCAGACGAGGGCGTTGTGGACGGGCTCACCGGTGTTCTTGTCCCAGAGCAGTGTGGTCTCGCGCTGGTTGGTGATGCCGATGGCCTTCACGTCGGCGGCGGTGATGCCGGCCTTGACGATGGCACCGGCCACGACCTCCTGGACGTTCTCCCAGATCTCGGTCGCGTTGTGCTCGACCCAGCCCGGCTTCGGGAGGATCTGCTCGTGCTCCTTCTGGTCGACGGAGACGATCCGGCCGTCCTTGTCGAAGACGATGCAGCGGCTGGAGGTGGTGCCCTGGTCGATGGCCGCGATGAACGGCCCGGTTCCGTGGGTGCCGGTGGTGTGTGCGTCGGTCACGGTGTACTCCCGGAGGTCTGTGAGGTCTTGGGGTTACGGCTCTGGGCCCGTTGTCTCACGCGAAGGCGAGGTTGTAGAGCCCGCCCGCGAGCGCGCCGCCGATGAGGGGGCCGACGACCGGGATCCACGCGTAGCCCCAGTCGGAACCGCCCTTGTTCGGCAGCGGAAGCAGCGCGTGCACGATACGCGGACCGAGGTCGCGAACCGGGTTGATCGCGTAGCCCGTCGGCCCGCCGAGCGACAGGCCGATACCGACGACCACCAGAGCGGTGATCAGGGCGCCGAGCGCGCCGAGGCCGTTGCCTTTGTCGTTGAGGCCCTGGGTGAGGATCGCCAGGACCAGCACGATCGTGGCGATGACCTCGGTGACGACGTTCTGTACGGCGTTGCGGATCTCCGGGCCCGTCGAGAAGACGCCGAGCACAGGTCCGGCCTTGGGGGCCGCGGCCTTGTCGACCATGCCCTCCTCACCCGTATGGGCCTTGAGGACCTCCGGATCCGTGAGGTGCGCCCGGAACTGTCCGTAGTAGACCAGCCAGACCAGCACCGCGCCGATCATCGCGCCGAGGAGCTCGGAGGCCAGGTAGAGCGGTACGTCGCTCCACTTGGTTCCGCCCTCGATCGCCAGACCGATGGTCACGGCGGGGTTGAGGTGTGCGCCGGATACGCCGCCGGCGATGTACGCGCCGGTCAGGACCGCGAGACCCCAGCCGAAGCTGATCGCGACCCAGCCGGCGTTCTGTGCCTTCGAGTGCTTGAGCGTGACGGCGGCACAGACACCGGCGCCGAGCAGGATGAGTACGGCGGTACCGATGGTCTCGCCGATGAAGATGTCGGAGCTGGACACCCGCGACTCCTTTGTCCTTCGTCCAGGAAGCCGAACCCCGGGTCCCTCCGGTGGTCCGCGCCCTCATGTAAGGGCGTTACCGGCCCTTGGCACTTGTCACACCTTAACGCTTGTTTCCGTCAAGTGTTCGACAATGCCGACCGGTGCTCGGCAGTGTTTCTCGCAGGTGAACGAGGCGTCAAGGGGTGTGTGGCGTAGAACTCGATTGAGTGCTTGTCAGCCATGGTCCCGCATGGAGCTCAGAAGCGCCTGGCGCCCAGATCGCGGGAGACCGCGCGGGCACAGTCCCGCACCGCCGCGATCAGATCGGGCCGCAGTTCGCCCTCCGTGCAGACCCGCTCCACCGCACCGGTCACGGCCACCGCTCCGACGGGCATCCGGCGCCGGTCGTGAATCGGGGCGGCCACCGCGGCCACCCCCTCCCAGGTCTCCTCCATGTCGGCCGCCCAGCCGCGCGCCCGGATCAGATCGAGCATGGCGTCGAACTCCGCCGGATCGGTGACGGTGCGGGGCGTGAAGGACCGCCGCTCGGCCTCCAGTGCCTCCGTGTGCGCCACCGGGTCGTAGGCTGCCAGCACCTTGCCCAGGGCCGTCGAGTGCAGCGGCTGCATGGCCCCCACCTCCAGGACCTGCCGGCTGTCGTCGGGCCGGAAGACGTGGTGGACGATGAGTACGCCCTTCTGGTGCAGTACGCCCAGATGGGTGCTCTCGCCGCTGGAGCGGGCCAGATCGTCCGTCCAGACCAGTGCGCGGGCCCGCAGTTCGTGGACGTCGAGATAGCTGTTGCCCAGGCGCAGCAGCTCGGCGCCGAGCTGGTAGCGGCCGGAGACGGCATCCTGCTCGACGAAGCCCTCGTGCTGGAGCGTGCGCAGGATGCCGTGGGCGGTGCCCTTGGCCAGGCTCAGCGAGGAGGCGATGTCGGACAGTCCCAGTCGCCGTTCGCCGCCCGCCAGCAGTCGCAGCATCGCGGCCGCCCGTTCCAGCGACTGGATGTTCTTGGCCATCGTGCCGTACTCCTCCACCTCGTTCGACAATGCTGAACACTATCGGTCGATGTCGACCCATGCTCGACCGCAGCAGAAGTCTGCGACACCCCCGCCGGTCCGGGCAGCCCCCTGAACAGCATGCGGTCCGATTCGTGGGACGGAGTGACGCCCACAGGCGCCGCCCGGCTACCCTGGCCGGGTGCGCCTTCCGCCGAAGCCGCAAAGCCGACAGCCGTCGCATCTCAGGGAGTACATCCATGGCCTCGTCGCCGACCCCTTCCGCCGACAGCCGGACCCGAGCCGCAGCCCTCCGCGAGGCGCTCGCCACCCGAGTGGTGGTGGCCGACGGTGCCATGGGCACCATGCTCCAGGCCCAGGACCCCACGCTCGAGGACTTCGAGAACCTCGAAGGCTGCAACGAGATCCTGAACCTCACCCGGCCCGACATCGTGCGCTCCGTGCACGAGGAGTACTTCGCGGTCGGGGTGGACTGTGTCGAGACGAACACCTTCGGTGCGAACCTGGCAGCCCTCGGCGAGTACGACATCCCCGAGCGCGTGTACGAGCTCTCCGAGTCCGGGGCGCGTATCGCCCGTGAGGTCGCCGACGAGTTCACCGCGTCCACCGGACAGCAGCGTTGGGTGCTCGGCTCCATGGGCCCCGGGACGAAGCTGCCGACGCTCGGCCACGCCCCGTACGACAAGCTCCGCGACGCCTACCAGCAGAACGCCGAGGGCATGATCGCCGGCGGCGCAGACGCCCTTCTGGTGGAGACGACGCAGGACCTGCTGCAGACCAAGGCGTCCGTCATCGGCGCCCGTCGTGCCCTGGAGGCCACCGGCGCCGATCTGCCGGTGATCTGCTCCGTCACCGTCGAGACGACCGGCACCATGCTGCTCGGCTCCGAGATCGGCGCTGCGCTCACCGCCCTGGAACCGCTCGGCATCGACCTCATCGGCCTGAACTGCGCCACCGGCCCCGCCGAGATGAGCGAGCACCTGCGCTACCTCGCCCGCCACTCGCGCATCCCGATCTCCTGCATGCCCAACGCCGGTCTCCCCGTGCTCGGCAAGGACGGTGCGCACTACCCGTTGTCGCCCGAGGAGCTCGCCGACGCCCAGGAGACGTTCGTGCGCGAGTACGGCCTGTCGTTGGTCGGAGGGTGCTGCGGTACGACGCCCGAGCATCTGCGGCAAGTGGTCGAGCGCGTCCGCGGTGTCGCTCTCGCTCCGCGGGAGCCGCGCCCCGAGCCCGGTGCCGCCTCGCTCTACCAGACCGTGCCGTTCCGGCAGGACACCTCGTACCTCGCGATCGGTGAGCGTACGAACGCCAACGGGTCGAAGAAGTTCCGCGAGGCCATGCTGGAGGCCCGCTGGGACGACTGTGTGGAGATGGCCCGCGACCAGATCCGCGAGGGCGCGCACATGCTCGACCTCTGCGTCGACTACGTCGGCCGCGACGGTGTCGCCGACATGAAGGAGCTGGCCGGACGGTTCGCCACGGCCTCGACCCTGCCGGTCGTGCTGGACTCCACCGAGCTGCCCGTGCTGCGGGCCGGTCTGGAGAAGCTCGGCGGGCGCGCGGTCCTGAACTCGGTGAACTACGAGGACGGCGACGGCCCCGAGTCGCGCTTCGTCCAGGTCACCCGGCTGGCCGCCGAGCACGGTGCCGCGCTGATCGCGCTGACCATCGACGAGGAGGGCCAGGCCCGTACTGTCGAGCACAAGGTCGCCATCGCGGAGCGGCTCATCGAAGACCTCACCGGCAACTGGGGCATCCAGGAGTCGGACATCCTCATCGACTGCCTCACCTTCACCATCTGCACGGGCCAGGAGGAGTCCCGCAAGGACGGCATCGCCACCATCGAGGCCATTCGCGAGCTGAAGAAGCGCCACCCCGACGTCCAGACGACGCTGGGCCTGTCGAACATCTCCTTCGGCCTCAACCCGGCCGCCCGCGTCGTCCTCAACTCCGTCTTCCTCGACGAGTGCGTCAAGGCCGGTCTCGACTCCGCCATCGTGCACGCCTCGAAGATCCTTCCGATCGCCCGCCTGGACGAGGAGCAGGTCAAGGTCGCCCACGACCTGGTCTACGACCGCCGTGCCGAGGGCTACGACCCGCTGCAGCGGCTCATGGAGCTGTTCGAGGGCGTCAACATGAAGTCGATGAAGGAGGGCAAGGCCGAGGAACTCCTCGCGCTGCCGCTCGACGAGCGCCTCCAGCGCCGGATCATCGACGGCGAGAAGAAGGGCCTGGAGGCCGACCTCGACGAGGCTCTGCGGACCCGTCCGGCTCTGGACATCGTCAACGACACCCTGCTGGAAGGCATGAAGGTCGTCGGCGAGCTCTTCGGCTCCGGCCAGATGCAGCTGCCGTTCGTGCTCCAGTCCGCCGAGGTCATGAAGACCGCGGTGGCCCACCTGGAACCGCACATGGAGAAGTCCGACGCCGAGGGCAAGGGCACCATCGTGCTGGCCACCGTCCGCGGCGACGTCCACGACATCGGCAAGAACCTCGTCGACATCATCCTGTCCAACAACGGCTACAACGTCGTCAACATCGGCATCAAGCAGCCCGTCTCCGCGATCCTCGAAGCCGCGGACGAGCACCGCGCCGACGTCATCGGTATGTCCGGTCTCCTGGTCAAGTCCACCGTGATCATGAAGGAGAACCTCCAGGAGCTCAACCAGCGCAAGCTGGCGGCCGACTACCCGGTGATCCTCGGCGGCGCCGCCCTCACCCGCGCCTATGTCGAGCAGGACCTCCACGAGATCTACGAGGGCGAGGTCCGCTACGCCCGCGACGCCTTCGAGGGGCTGCGCCTGATGGACGCGCTGATCGCGGTCAAGCGCGGCGTCCCCGGAGCCAGCCTCCCCGAACTCAAGCAACGCCGCGTCCCCCAGCGCGACACGGCCGTGCTGGAGGTCGAGGAGCCGGAGGAGGGCGTGCGCTCCGACGTCGCAGTCGACAACCCGGTCCCCACGCCGCCGTTCTGGGGAACCCGCGTGGTCAAGGGCATCCAGCTCAAGGAGTACGCCTCCTGGCTCGACGAGGGTGCCCTCTTCAAGGGCCAGTGGGGACTCAAGCAGGCACGCGCCGGTGACGGACCGACGTACGAGGAGCTGGCGGCGACCGAGGGCCGCCCGCACCTGCGCGGCTGGCTCGACAAGCTGCACACCGAGAACCTGCTGGAGGCCGCCGTCGTCTACGGCTACTTCCCCTGCGTCTCCAAGGGCGAGGACCTGATCCTGCTGCACGAGGACGGCTCGGAGCGCACCCGCTTCACCTTCCCCCGTCAGCGCCGCGGCCGCCGCCTCTGCCTGGCCGACTTCTTCCGTCCGGAGGAGTCCGGGGAGACGGACGTGATCGGCCTCCAGGTCGTCACCGTCGGCTCGAAGATCGGCGGTGAGACCGCCAAGCTCTTCGAGGCCAACGCCTACCGGGACTACCTGGAGCTGCACGGGCTCTCCGTCCAGCTGGCCGAGGCGCTCGCCGAGTACTGGCACGCCCGGGTCCGCTCGGAGCTCGGCTTCGCAGGCGAGGACCCGTCCGATGTGGAGGACATGTTCGCGCTGAAGTACCGGGGCGCGCGCTTCTCCCTCGGCTACGGCGCCTGCCCGGACCTGGAGGACCGGGCGAAGATCGCCGACCTGCTCCAGCCCGAGCGGATCGGCGTGCACCTCTCCGAGGAGTTCCAGCTGCACCCCGAGCAGTCCACCGACGCGATCGTCATCCACCACCCGGAGGCGAAGTACTTCAACGCGCGGTAGGACGCCGTTCGACGCGTGGTAGCGGGACGAGTCGTACACTGGTCGGTCCAGTGCAGGCCGGTCGCCTCCCTCCGGGGAAGGGCGGCCGGCCTTCTCGCCCCTCATGGAAGGTGTGCCGGATGACCAGTACGATCCCCGCGTCCCTGAGCCGTACGGCCGAGGGTGCGGCCCTGCAGGCCGTTCTTCTCGACATGGACGGCACCCTGGTCGACACCGAGGGCTTCTGGTGGGACGTCGAGAGGGAGGTCTTCGCCGACCTCGGGCACACGCTGGACGAGGCATGGCGTGAGGTGGTCGTCGGCGGCCCGATGACCCGCAGCGCCGGATACCTGATCGAGTCCACGGGCGCCGACATCACGCTTCCCGAGCTGACCGTGCTGCTCAACGACCGCTTCGAGAAGCGCATCGGCCTCGGTGTGCCGCTGATGCCCGGAGCGGCCCGGCTGCTGGCCGAGCTGGGCAGGCACCGGATCCCGACCGCCCTGGTCTCCGCCTCGCACCGGCGGATCATCGACCGGGTGCTGGACTCCGTGGGCCACCATCACTTCGCGCTGACCGTCGCGGGCGACGAGGTCACCCGGACGAAGCCGCACCCGGAGCCGTACCTCGCCGCCGCGAGCGGCTTCGGGGCCGATCCGCGGCTCTGTGCGGTCATCGAGGACACCGCGACCGGGGTGGCGTCAGCGGAGGCCGCCGGGTGCCGGGTCGTGGCGGTGCCGTCCGTGTCACCGATCGCGCCGGCGGCGGGCCGGGCGGTCGTCGGTTCCCTCGAGGAAGTCGATCTCGAATTCCTCAGGGGACTGGTAACGGGAATGCGTTGATCCGCACACCGAGAGTGTTTCTGTGAATGAATAGAAAATCTCTCGGGGCGGGCCGTGCTTATTCTGTCGCGCTTACGTGCAAGTAAGTCGGGTGCATGTCAACGACGGGAAATCGTTCACCGGGTGACGTTCATCACCCTTTTGGCCCTGTGCGGCCTGCCTGATTCGACCGGCTGCCCGATTTGACGTAACCAAGTGTCCCGGTTCGTGAATCCCTGTACGAATCATTCCGGTATTCGGAATCGGGCCTTCATGCATTCCGGTCACCCGCTGATTGCTGATCGGCCTGCGCCCGTCAGGCATTGCCGACGCGGGCTACTAATGTCGTTTTCTCCATGACCGGATGAGGGAGAACGTCCAAGATGAACCGTAAGACTCTGGTGCTGCCGGCCGTCGTCGGCCTGCTCGCGCCCGTACTCGCCGCCTGCGGCGCGGCGGACGGCGGGAGCGATGGCAACGGTGCCATCGCTGTCGGCACCACGGACCAGTTCGTCGCTTCGAAGGACGCCCCCGCACCGCTCGACCCCGCCATCGGCTACGAGGCGGGCGTCTGGAACGTCCTGCGGCAGACCGTGCAGACGCTCATGCACGTCCCGCGCGGCGGCGGCCTGCCGGTGCCGGAGGCCGCCGAGAGCTGTTCCTTCACGGACACGGCCAACGAGAGCTACCGCTGCAAGCTGCGCAGCGGACTGGAGTTCGCCGACGGCAGCGCGGTCACCGCCGAGGACGTCAAGTACTCCATCGACCGAGTCATCCGGATCAAGTCCACCAACGGCCCCGTCTCCCTGCTCAACAACATCGACACCGTCGAGACCAAGGGTGACCGCGAGGTCGTATTCCATCTCCGGGCCCCGGACGCGACCTTCCCCTACAAGCTCGCCACCCCGCCCGCCGGAATAGTCAAGCCGGGAACGTACCCGGCCGACTCCGGGCGCAAGGGCTTTCAGGTGGACGGCTCCGGTCCGTACACGATGAAGCCGGAAGTGAAGAACAATCAGGTCGTGAAAGTGCTCTTCACCAGAAATCCTCATTACAAGGGGGATCTCAAGGTGCAGAACGACAAGGTCGAACTCGATCTTTTCCCGGACGCCACCGCCATGGGCAAGGCGCTCGACGACAAGAAGATCGACATGATGACCCGCACCATGTCGCCGAAGCAGTCGCAGGACATGCTGGAGAACCCCAAGGACGGCATCAAGCTGACCGAGATGCCGGGCCTTGCCATCAGCTACATCGGATTCGACACCGATGACCCGGCCGTACGGAACAAGGCGGTCCGCCAGGCGATGGCCCAGATCATCGACCGCGGCCAGATCGCGAGCGAGGTCTACGGCACCACGGCCGAACCCCTGTACTCGCTGATCCCGTCCAGCATCGCCGGACACACCAACTCGTTCTTCAACAAGTACGGCGAGCCCAGCACGGCCAAGGCAGCCGCGATCCTGAAGGCCGCCGGGATCCATACCCCGGTGAAGTTCACCCTGCACTACACGACCGACCATTACGGCGACGCGACCTCGACCGAGTTCAAGACGCTGAGCAAGCAGCTCAACGACACGGGACTGTTCGACGTGACGGTGGAGGGCACCCCCTGGGCGAAGTACCGCCCGGCCGAGCTGCGGGGCGACTACGCCGCCTACGGCATGGGCTGGTTCCCGGACTTCCCGGACCCGGACAACTACACGGCCCCGTTCCTCGACAAGAACAACTTCCTCAACTCGCCCTACACCTCGACCCTCGCCCGGCGGACCCTCATCCCGGACTCCCGCCGCGAGGCCGACCGCAACGTCGCCGCCAAGACCTTCAAGAAGATCCAGGACATCGTCGCCGAGGACGTCCCGGTGCTCCCGGTCTGGCAGGGCAAGCAGTACGTCGCCTCCCGCGACGGCATCAGCGGCGTGGAGTGGGCGGTCAACTCCTCCGCCGACCTCCAGCTCTGGGAGCTGAGCCGCGGCACCGGCTGAGCCGTCCCGCCCCGGCCCCGGGACTCGTCAGGGTCACTGGGCGCCGGGGCGCACCAGTCCGCTCTCGTAGGCGTAGACGGCCGCCTGCACCCGGTCGCGCAGACCGAGCTTCGTCAGGACATGACCCACATGCGTCTTGACCGTCGTCTCACTGACGAAGAGATCAGCGGCGATCTCCGCATTCGACAAGCCGCGCGCCACCAGCTTCAGGACTTCCACCTCGCGGTCCGTCAGGGTGTTCAGCGTGTCCGGCACCGGCTCCTCGCCGGACGGCAGGTGATCCGCGTACTTGTCCAGCAGCCGGCGCGTGATGCTCGGGGCGAGCATCGCCTCGCCACCCGCGACCACCCGGATCGCCTGCACCAGCTCATTGGCCGGTGCATCCTTCAGCAGGAAGCCGCTGGCACCGGCGCGCAGCGCCTCCACCACGTACTCGTCGAGATCGAACGTGGTGAGCACCAGCACCTTCGCCGGACCGTCCCGCCCGGGGCCGGTGATCTGACGGGTCGCCTCGACACCGTCCATCCGCGGCATCCGGATGTCCATCAGCACCACATCGGGCTGCAGCGCCCGTACCTGATCGAGAGCCTGGAGACCGTCACCGGCCTCGCCCACCACCGCGAGATCACCCTCCGCCTCCAGAATCATCCGGAAGCCGGTGCGCAGCAGTGGTTGGTCATCGACCAGCAGGACGCGGATTGCCACGGTTCTCCTCAAGGTCCTTCAAGGGCCACAGGCCGGCCGGCCTCAGCATGGACCGGGTCCATTCTGCCCTGCACGTCCTGCGCAGGCTCCGCCGGGCGTACCGACAGCGGATAGACCGGGGGAGTACCGCCGAACTCCGGGCAGAGCGCCTGATGGTCGCACCAGCCGCACAGCTTCGTCGGCCGCGGCCGCCACTCACCGGTCTCCGTGGCCAGCGAGATCGCCTCCCAGAGGGCCAGCAGCTTGCGCTCCACCCGTTCCAGATCCGCCACCACCGGGTCGTACGTCATCACGTCCCCGCTGCCCAGGTAGACGAGCTGGAGCCGACGCGGCACGACACCCTTCAGCCGCCAGATGACGAGCGCGTAGAACTTCATCTGGAACAGCGCACCCTCCGCGTACTCCGGACGCGGCGCCTTTCCCGTCTTGTAGTCGACGATCCGGACATCACCCGCCGGAGTCACATCGATCCGGTCGATCACCCCGCGCAGCCGCAGCCCCGACTCCAGCTCCGTCTCGACGAACAGCTCCCGCTCGGCCGGCTCCAGCCGCGTCGGATCCTCCAGCGAGAACCAGCGCTCCACGAGCCGCTCCGCCTCCGACAGCCAGCGCGAGAGCCGCTCACCCTGCGGATCCTCAGCGAACAGCTCCGACAGCTCCGGCTTCGACTCCAGCAGCCGGTCCCACTGCCCCGGAATCAGCGCCGTGGCCCGGCCGGCCGTCCGCTCCGTCGCCGGGTTGTCGAACAGCCGCTCCAGCACCGCATGGACCAGTGTCCCCCGGGTAGCCGCCTCACTGGGCTTCTGCGGCAGTCTGTCGATGACCCGGAAGCGGTACAGCAGGGGGCACTGCATGAAGTCGCTCGCCCGTGACGGGGAAAGGGACGAGGGCGGCTGAGGCGGCCGCGGTACTGAGGTCATGACGAAGACCCTACGACCCGCCACTGACAACAACCGGCATACCATCGACCACAGACCCCCGAACACAGCATGATCGTGCCGGACGGCACCGACCGAAGGGACCTCGTGGACGAGAGCGGCAACAGCGGGCGGCCGCAGCCGGACGCAGGGGGAACAGACCCCGGCACCGGCCCCGACAAGGGCAAACCGGCGCGCCGCGAAGATCCCGGAGGCGGCATCCTCATGGGCCGGCCCTTCGGAGTGCCCGTCTACGTCGCACCGAGCTGGTTCCTCGTCGCCGCCCTCATCACCTGGGTCTTCGGCGGCCAGCTCGACCGGGTCCTGCCCGGCCTCGGCGCGGCCCGCTACCTCGTCGCGCTCTTCTTCGCCATCGCCTTCTACGCCTCCGTGCTCGTCCACGAACTCGCGCACACAGTGGTTGCCCTGCGCTACAGGCTCCCGGTGCGGCGCATCCAGCTCCAGTTCTTCGGAGGCGTCTCCGAGATCGAGAAGGAGTCCGAGACCCCGGGGCGCGAGTTCGTCCTCGCCTTCGTCGGCCCGCTGCTCTCACTCGTCCTGGCCGGCCTCTTCTACATCCCGCTGAACTTCGTCGAGCGCGGCACCGTGCCCGGCGTCCTGCTCGGCGGGCTGATGATCTCCAACCTCATCGTCGCCGTCTTCAACCTGCTGCCCGGCCTCCCGCTCGACGGCGGCCGCATGCTCCGCGCCGTCGTCTGGAAGATCACCGGCCGCCCGATGAGCGGAACCGTCGCCGCCGCCTGGGTCGGCCGCGCCCTCGCCGTCAGCACCCTCATCGGCCTTCCCCTCCTCACCCGGACCGGGTCCTTCGGGAACGACACGGACAGCCTCAGCGGCATGGACACCGTCATCGACGCGCTGCTCGCAGCCGTCCTCGCCGCCATCATCTGGACCGGGGCGGGCAACAGCCTGCGCATGGCCCGGCTGCGCGAGCACCTCCCCGACCTGCGCGCCCGCGCCCTCACCCGGCGTGCCGTACCGGTCGAGCCGGCCACCCCGCTCTCCGAGGCGCTGCGCCGGGCCAACGAGGCAGGCGCCCGCGCCCTCGTCGTCGTCGACGCGAACGGCGACCCCAAGGCCGTCGTCCGCGAGGCCGCCATCGTCGCCGTCCCCGAGCACCGTCGCCCCTGGGTCGCCGTCAGCGGCCTCGCCCAGGACCTCACCGACGGCATGAAGGTCAACGCGGAGCTGGCCGGCGAAGCCCTCCTGGACCGGCTCAAGGCCAATCCCGCCACCGAGTACCTCGTTGTCGAGGAAACCGGCGAGATCTACGGGGTGCTGTCCACCGCCGACGTCGAACGCGCCTTCGTCGCCGCCATGGCCCGGCCCGCCGCCTGAACCCGGCATCCCCGCCCGGACAAGCGGTCGGAGCCCGCGGAAACACCGGTACGCTGGTCACATGTCTGAACCGACCGGTGCCGCCCGCCGACGCGGGCCCTTCAAGGTCGGGGACCAGGTCCAGCTCACCGATCCCAAGGGACGCCACTACACCTTCACGCTCGAAGCCGGAAAGAACTTCCACACCCACAAGGGTTCTTTCTCGCACGACGAGCTGATCGGTGCTCCCGAGGGCAGTGTTGTCCGTACCACGGGAAACGTCGTCTACCTGGCGCTGCGCCCCCTGCTCCCCGACTACGTCCTGTCCATGCCCCGCGGCGCCGCCGTGGTCTACCCCAAGGACGCGGGGCAGATCCTGGCCTTCGGCGACATCTTCCCCGGCGCCCGCGTCGTGGAGGCCGGCGTCGGATCCGGCGCTCTCTCCACCTTCCTGCTCCGCGCCATCGGCGAGCAGGGCATGCTGCACTCCTACGAGCGCCGCGAGGACTTCGCCGAGATCGCCCAGCAGAACGTCGAGCGCTACTTCGGCAGCCCGCACCCCGCATGGCAGCTCACCGTCGGCGACCTCCAGGACAACCTCACGGAAACCGACGTCGACCGTGTCGTCCTGGACATGCTCGCGCCCTGGGAATGCCTGGACGTCGTCTCCAAGGCGCTCGTCCCGGGCGGCATCCTCTGTGCTTACGTGGCGACCACCACCCAGCTCTCCCGGACCGTCGAGTCCATCCGTGAGATCGGCTGCTTCGCCGAACCGCAGCCCTGGGAGTCGATGATCCGCAACTGGCATGTCGAGGGCCTCGCCGTCCGCCCGGACCACCGGATGATCGGCCACACCGGCTTCCTCGTCACCGCCCGCCGGCTGGCCGACGGAGTCCAGGCCCCGCCGCGCCGCCGCCGCCCCTCCAAGGGCGCCTACGGCGACGACTACGACGGCCCGGGCAGCCAGAGCGGCCCCGCCCGCGACTGACCCGGGCAACAGACC
>NZ_JBHVWF010000161.1:0-16554 GCF_042882365.1 Streptomyces sp. NPDC058221
TCGTCTTCCTTATTTTTGTTGTGGTTTTGTTTTTTTTTAACCGCCCCGGGGGGGGGGGGGGGGGGGGGGGGGGGGGGGGGGGGGGGGCCCCCCCCCCCCCCCCCCCCACGTTTCCGCCGTCGTCAGAACTTGTTGCGCGGGGTGATACCCAGGGACATGCCGGACAGGCCGCGCTGACGGCCGCTCAGCTTGTCCGCGATGGAGCGCAGGGCCTTGCCCGCCGGGGAGTCGGGGTCGGACAGCACGACCGGCTTGCCCTCGTCGCCGCCCTCGCGCAGCCGTACGTCGATCGGGATGGAGCCGAGGACCGGCACCTCCGCGCCGACCGTCTTCGTCAGCCCCTCGGCGACCCGCGCGCCGCCGCCCGAGCCGAACACGTCGACCATCTCGTCGCAGTGTGGGCACGGCATGCCCGACATGTTCTCGACGACACCGACGATCTTCTGGTGGGTCTGCACGGCGATCGAGCCGGCTCGCTCGGCCACCTCGGCCGCGGCCTGCTGCGGGGTCGTGACGACCAGGATCTCCGCATTCGGGACCAGCTGGGCCACGGAGATCGCGATGTCACCGGTGCCCGGCGGCAGGTCGAGCAGCAGGACGTCCAGGTCGCCCCAGTACACATCGGCGAGGAACTGCTGGAGCGCGCGGTGCAGCATCGGTCCGCGCCACACCACCGGGGCGTTGCCCGGGGTGAACATGCCGATGGAGATGACCTTCACGCCGTGCGCCGACGGCGGCATGATCATGTTCTCGACCTGGGTCGGCTTGCCGTCCGCACCGAGCATCCGGGGCACGCTGTGCCCGTAGATGTCCGCGTCCACGACGCCGACCTTGAGGCCGTCGGCGGCCATCGCGGCCGCCAGGTTCACGGTCACCGACGACTTGCCGACGCCGCCCTTTCCGGAGGCGACCGCGTACACCCGGGTCAGCGAGCCGGGCTGGGCGAACGGCACCTCCCGCTCCGCCGTGCCGCCGCGCAGCGAGGACGCCAGGTCCTTGCGCTGCTCGTCGCTCATCACGTCGAGCGTGACCTCGACCCGTGACACTCCTTCGACGCGGGCCACCGCGTCGGTCACGTTGTTGGTGATCGTTTCGCGCATCGGACAGCCGGAAACGGTGAGATACACCGTGACAGCGACCACACCGTCAGGATCGATCTCGACCGATTTCACCATGCCCAGCTCGGTGATCGGGCGGTGGATCTCCGGGTCGTTCACTGTCGCCAGTGCCTCAAGCACCGCGTCTTCCGTAGCCATACGGACGATGGTACGGCGCGTGTAGCTACGCGTGGGTAGCCCCGTCAGCGGTCTTCGTCACTCTCGGCCGCGGCCGGTGTCCGGCGGTCGTCCAGATCTCTCACCAGGTCCTCCAGTTCGGAGCGGATCCAGTCGCGGGTGGCGACCTCGCCGAGCCCCATCCGCAGTGCCGCGATCTCCCTGGTCAGGTACTCGGTGTCGGCGATGGAGCGCTCGTTCTGGGCGCGGTCCTGCTCGTGGGTGACCCGGTCGCGGTCGTCCTGCCGGTTCTGCGCGAGCAGGATCAGCGGGGCCGCGTACGAGGCCTGGAGGGAGAGCATCAGCGTCAGGAAGATGAACGGGTACTCGTCGAACCGCAGCTTCTCGGGCGCGAAGATGTTCCACACCACCCAGATGATGATGATCAGCGTCATCCAGACGATGAACCGTCCGGTCCCCAGGAAGCGCGCGATCCGCTCCGAGAACCTGCCGAACGCCTCGGGGTCGTACTCCGGCAGCAGCCGCCGCCGCGGGTCCTTCGGCTGGTCGAGGCGGGTCCTGGGGCTACGGGTCAGGGCCGTCGCGCCGTTGGACGCCCTGGAGCGGTCCTCACCGGCCACGGAGCACCCCCTCGCGGCCGTGGAAGTCGGTCTCCCGCCAGTCGTCGGGCAGCAGGTGGTCGAGCACGTCGTCGACGGTCACCGCACCGAGCAGCGAGCCGCTCTCGTCCACCACGGGCACCGAGACCAGGTTGTAGGCGGCCAGATAGCTGGTCACCACCGACAGCGGGGTGCCCGGCGGCAGCGCCACCAGATCGCTGTCGACGATCGAGCTGACGAGGGTGAACGGGGGGTCCCGCAGCAGCCGCTGGAAGTGCACCGTGCCGAGGTACTTGCCCGTGGGTGTCTCGTCCGGCGACCGGCACACGTACACCTGCGCGGCGAGCGCCGGGGACAGGTCCGACTGGCGGACCCGGGCGAGTGCGTCGGCGACCGTCGCGTCCGGGCGCAGGATGATCGGCTCGGTGGTCATGAGCCCGCCCGCGGTCCGCTCCTCGTACGACAGGAGGCGCCGCACATCGGCCGCGTCGTCCGGGCGCATCAGCGTCAGCAGCCGTTCCTTGTCCTCCTCGGGCAGCTCGGAGAGCAGGTCGGCCGCGTCGTCCGGGTCCATCGCCTCCAGGACGTCCGCCGCGCGCTCCTCCTGGAGCTTGCCGATGATCTCCACCTGGTCGTCCTCGGGGAGCTCCTCCAGGACGTCGGCGAGCCGGTCGTCGTCGAGGGCGGCGGCGACCTCCGCCCGCCGCTTCGGGGAGAGGTGGTGCAGGGCGTTGGCCACATCGGTCGGGCGCAGCTTCTCGAACGTGGCGACCAGCGACTCCGCGCCCTGGCCGTGCTCGTCCAGCGAGAAGCCGCTGACCGCGGACCACTCGACCGTCAGGGTCTCGCCCTTGCGGCGCAGCGCCCCGCCCCTGCCCTTGCGTACGAAGTACTTGTCGATCTCCCAGTCGCGGCGGGCCGGCAGCTGCTGGATCGCGACGTCGAGGATGGTGACCTCCTCGCCGGTCTCCACCAGGCTGACCCGCCGGTCGAGGAACTCGCCGAGCACCAGACGTTCGGTGGGCCGCTGTTCGAAGCGCCGCATGTTGACCACACCTGTGGTGATGACCTGTCCGGACTCGATGCCCGTCACCCGGGTCATCGGAAGGAAGATCCGGCGCCGGCTCACCACCTCGACCACGATGCCGAGCAGCCTCGGCGGCCGGCCGCCGACCCGGAGCATCGCGACCAGGTCGCGGACCCGGCCCACCTGGTCGCCGTTCGGGTCGAAGACCGGCACACCGGAGAGGTGCGAGACGAAAACCCGCGGCGTTCCTGCTGCCACGCCCGCACCTCCTCCTGCGCCGCCGGACTTACACATCCGGTCTGTTCTGACATTTATTGCACCGTTATGACGGGATCAGGCTAGCCCGTACCGCTCCGGGTCGCCCCGGCGAGCTGTCCTCACGCCTCTCTGCCGGAAGGCGTAGGCAGCACGGGTACGCTGCCGTCTGCCACCCCCACCATGCAGATGAGAGGCAGTGCGCCTGTGACCTCTTTTGTCCCGCCCGTCCGGGCCCGCCGCCGGACCGCCTCCCTCGCCGTCGTGCTCTGTGCGGGGCTGACCGCGGCACTGACCGCGTGCGGGGACGAGGATCCGGACAAGGGGACCAACGGCGTCGGCAGACTGGACGCGCCGCAGATCGAGAAGAAGGCGCAGACCGCGGCGGCCTCCTCCGGCACGGTCCGGCTGGCCGGCACGCTCGTCAGCAAGGGCGGCACGTACAAGCTCGACATGCGGCTCAAGGACAAGGGCGGGGCGGGCTCCGTCACGTCGAAGAACAGCACTTTCGAGCTGCTCCGGATCGGCGACGTGCTCTACCTCAAGGCCGACGCCGGTTTCTGGAGCCGCGGCGATACGGGCGCGGGCAAGAAGACCGGCGACGCGGACGGGGCGGCGGCGGAGAAGCTGAACGACAAGTACGTCAAGGTCCCCGAGGACGACCCCACGTACAAGCAGCTGCGCGGCTTCACGGACAAGAAGGTCCTGCTCGACGGGCTGCTCAAGCTGAACGGCGAGGTCGGCAAGGGCGACCGCGGCAAGGTCGGCGAGGTGCGCACCATCCGGGTCACGGGGGGTGAGGGCGAGGGCGGCACCCTGGACGTGTCCCTGGAGGGCAAGCCGTATCCGCTGCGCTTCGCCCGGGCCGGCGGCGGGGGCGTCGTCACCCTCGCGGACTGGGGCAAGGACTTCGCGCTCAAGGCCCCGGCCGAGGACGACACGGTCGACTACGGGCAGCAGCTGCCCAAGTCCTCGTCGTAGGGCCGGGACCGGCCGCGGGACGATCCGCCGCCCCGCACGCCCGGCCCCGTTCAGGACTTCCTGAGCGACCGCTTCAGCAGCCGCGGCAGTCCTGCCGGCACCGGCAGTCGGGTGGTCGCGCCGGTCGGGAGCGGCGCCGCCGCCCCCGAGGTCCCCGGCAGGTCCGTACGGGAGTCGAGGGGCGTGAGCCGGACGATCCGGCACTCGCGCGCCCAGCGCTCCGTCATCAGCTCGGCGTCCGGTGCGTTGAGCCGTTTGCCCTTGAGCTCGGCGACCGCGGCCTCCCACTCGGCGGAGTGCGGTGCCAGCTGGGCCACCGAGGCCGTCCAGGCGACCAGCCGGCCGCCCTTGTCCTTGCTGCGGACCGTCACCTCGGCGTTGGCACCGTCCGTGAGACCGGCCGGCAACGGCTGCTCGCCGGGGCCGTCCCCGACGAAGTGCGCCGCACCCTCGTGCCACACGTGCCACAGCGCCCGCGCGGGTCCGCTGCCGCGTACCCAGACCAGGCCCGACTTCTTGGTGGCCTCCTCGACGAGCGCCGGTCCGAGCAGGGCGTCAGCAGCAGTCATGACGCAGAGCTTAAGGGCTGTCCCGTCTCTGGCCCACCGGCCGTCAGAGCCAGCCGTTGCGCTTGAGCATGCGGTGGATGGAGAAGCAGACCACCCCGATGAAGCCCAGCACCATCGGATAGCCGTAGGTCCAGGCCAGCTCCGGCATGTGGTCGAAGTTCATGCCGTAGACCCCGCAGATCATCGTCGGAACGGCGATGATGGCCGCCCAGGAGGTGATCTTGCGCATGTCCTCGTTCTGTGCGACGGTCGCCTGCGCCAGATTGGCCTGGAGGATGGAGTTGAGGAGCTCGTCGAAGCCGATGACCTCCTCCTGCACCCGTACGAGGTGGTCGGCGACGTCCCGGAAGTACTTCTGGATGTCCGGGTCGATCAGTCTCATCGGCCGCTCGCTGAGCAGCTGCATCGGGCGCAGCAGCGGCGAGACGGCCCGTTTGAACTCCAGCACCTCACGCTTCAGCTGGTAGATCCGGCCCGCGTCCGAACCGCGCGAGCTGCCCTTGTCCGGGGTGGAGAAGACCTCGATCTCGACCTCGTCGATGTCGTCCTGGACCGCACCCGCGACCGCGATGTATCCGTCGACGACATGGTCGGCGATGGAGTGCAGGACCGACGAGGGCCCCTTGGTGAGCAGTTCGGGGTCGTCCTGGAGCCGGTGGCGCAGTGCGCGCAGCGAGCCGTGGCCGCCGTGCCGCACGGTGATGACGAAGTCCCGGCCGGTGAAGCACATCACCTCGCCGGTTTCCACGACCTCGCTGGTCGCGGTCAGCTCGGCGTGCTCGACGTAGTGGATGGTCTTGAAGACGGTGAACAGGGTGTCGTCGTACCGCTCCAGCTTCGGCCGCTGGTGGGCGTGCACGGCGTCCTCCACGGCCAGCGGGTGCAGCCCGAACTCCCGGGCGATGCCCGCGAATTCCTCCTCGGTCGGCTCGTGGAGGCCGATCCAGGCGAAGCCGCCCTCCTCGCGCACCCGGAGCATCGCCTCGTGCGGCGTACGGCAGGTGCCGTCCACCTCGTCGACGCGGCGTCCGTCGCGGTAGACCGCGCAGTCGACGACGGCGCTGGAGGCGGAGGGATCACGCGTGGCGTCGTAACTGCTGTGCAGGGTGTTGGTCTTGCGCAGGGACGGGCGCACCACAGCGCGCAGGTCACGGATCATCGACATGGCTGGCTCCTTCACGGAGGGCCGTCGGCGAGGGCGTGGAACAGCCCGGAATGGGGACGTGGGCTCACGTCCGCAAAGCGGGCGGCACCGCGGCGGCGCGATGACGGCGTTCGCTACAGACAGGCAAAAAGGAGTGCTCTTCCGTCGTGCGAAATGCCATGAGCCTTGACCGAGAAGGCGTCAGATCACAGAAGAAAGGTGACGAGCGGAAGAGCGGCTAGTACTGCACGGTCGACTTGGATCCACCGCAGCCCCACCTCCTCCGGTCGGTCCCCCGTGGGGGATGACGTTTCGTCGGGACTTGAGAGCAACGCTTCTGCGTGCTGTCCCGACCGGCGGGCCCAGGCTATCAGCCGCCACAGGGCCAATCTCTTACTTTGCCCGTTCCATACGCGTCCTATGCTCGCCGCATGGCAGAAATTCTTGCTCCGGTCGAGGCCCGTCTCCGGACGGCCCTGGGCGAACCGGACGCGCGCGCGGCAGTGACGTTTCTCGGCACGGACCGGATCGAGGTGCTGCGGTTCATCGACGGCGACGTGGTGAGGTACGCCACGCTCGGCATGTCCGCGCAGCCGATGTCCGACCCGACCGAGGCGCTCGCCGACCCCGTGAAGGGGCCGCGGGCCGAACTGCTCCTGTCGGTGCGGGCCGGCCTCGCCGACACCGACCAGGTGCTGCGCAAGCTGGCCGTGCTGGCGGCCTCGCCGCAGGTGGAGGGGTTGATCGTGGCCCCCGGCGCCTCGCTGGACGTCGGCGAACCGCTGTGGCCGGGAGCGCCGTTCACCTCGGTGCTCGTCGCCGAGTCCGGGGGGCTGGTGGAGGATCTGGAGCTGGAGGCCCCCATGGAGGCGGTGCGGTTCCTGCCGCTGCTGCCGATGACGCACAACGAGGCGGCCTGGAAGCGGGTCCGGGGGGCGCAGGAGCTCCAGGAGCGGTGGCTGTCCCAGGGGACGGACCTGCGCGATCCGCTGCGTGCCTCGGTGGCCCTGGACTGACCTCCGCGAGACGTACGGAACAGCCGAAGGCCCCGCCGTGCGGCGATGACGAGGCCACGGGCGGGGCGGTACGGGGGAGGGACGCCGGGCGTCTCAGCTGGCGAAGACCGTGACGCCGTCCTCGGTGGCGTGCTCCGGTTCCAGCTCCTGCGCCTCGTGCGTCAGCGCCGAGCGCCGGATCCAGATGACGATCGCGCCGACGACCGCGGCGACGGCGGCGACCACGAACGGGATGTGGATGTTGCTCCACTCCTCGATCTTCGGGGCCAGGTAGGGCGCGGCTGCCGCGGCGAACCAGCGGACGAAGTTGTAACCGGCGCTGGCCACCGGCCGCGGCGCGTCGGACACCCCGAGCGCCAGCTCCGTGTAGACGGTGTTGTTCATGCCGATGAAGGCACCGGAGACGATGGTGCACACGACGGCCGCGGTGTGGTTGCCGTAGCCGAGGATCACCAGGTCCGCGGCGAGCAGCACCAGGGAGGCGCCGACCACCTTGAGCGAGCCGAAGCGCTTCTGCAGCCTCGGCGCGACGAGCACCGAGAAGACGGCCAGCAGCAGGCCCCAGGCGAAGAAGACGGCACCGGACTTGTACGGCGACATGTTCAGCACGAACGGCGTGAACGCCAGGATCGTGAAGAACGCGTAGTTGTAGAAGAACGCGGAGGTGGCGACGGAGGCGAGCCCGCCGTGGCCGAGCGCCCTGACCGGGTCCAGCAGCGACGTCTTACGGGCCGGCCTGGGCTGTTCCTTGAGGAACGCCGTGATGCAGACGAAGCCGATGGCCATCAGCGCGGCCGTGCCGAAGAACGGGTAGCGCCAGCTGGCGTCACCGAGCAGGGCGCCGAGCAGTGGCCCGCAGGCCATGCCGAGGCCGAGCGCCGACTCGTACAGCAGGATCGCGGCCGAGCTGCCGCCCGCCGCCGCACCGACGATCACGGCGAGCGCGGTCGAGACGAAGAGGGCGTTGCCGAGGCCCCAGCCGGCCCGGAAGCCGACGAGCTCCGCGACGGAGGACGAGGTGCCCGAGAGCGCGGCGAAGACCACGACGAGCGCCAGACCGGCCAGCAGCGTCTTGCGGCCGCCGATCCGGCTGGAGACGAAGCCGGTCACCAGCATCGCGACGGCCGTGATCAGGAAGTACGAGGTGAAGAGCAGGGACACCTGGCTCGGCGTCGCCTCCAGGCCCTTGGCGATGGACGGCAGAATCGGGTCCACCAGGCCGATTCCCATGAACGCGACAACAGAGGCGCCCGCTGTGGCCCAGACGGCCTTCGGCTGGCGCAGGATGCTGACCGCTTCCTGGTCGAAAGGATCCTCTCCCTGCATGGCTCTCCTCGCTCTCCACTAGATCGTTGTGTTATACACAGAATAAGTTAGGGGGGCTAATAAATGCAAGCTACATCTAAAACCTCTGACGGGGGCCACGCTGCGGAAGGGTGATCGTCCTTGACGCGGCGACGGCCGGGGAGGACCGTTGGTGGCTATGAGGGGCGAACCCAGTTGCCCGAAGTGCGGAGGCCGGGTCAAGGCGCCCGGTTTCTTCGACGACACCTGGCAGTGCGATGTGCACGGCAGCGTGCACCCGATGCAGCCGGTCATCCCGCCCAGCGTCGAAGCACTCGGGGTGGTCGTCCACCGTGCCCAGGTGCCGGTGTGGATGCCCTGGCCGCTGCCGGTGGGCTGGCTCTTCACCGGCGTGGCGTGCGCGGGCGACGACCGCAGCGGCGGCCGGGCCACCGCCGTCGCCTGCTCCGGACCCGGTCCGCTCGGCGGCATCGGTGAGCTGCTGCTCGTGGCCGAGGAGCTCGGCGTCGGACTCGGTGCGCGGTACGCCGGAATCGACGGCCCCGACCCCGGCCCGTATCTGCGGGTGGACGGGCCGCCGGACGTGAAGGTGCTCGCCGCCGGACGTCCCACCCCGCTCTGGCACGTGAAGGACGCCCCGGACGACCGCGCGGTCTTCGCGGGCGAGGCGCGCGGCCTGTGGCTCTGGGCGATCGTCTGGCCCGAGCAGTCGGGCCTCCTGATGTACGACGAGCTGGTGCTGACCGATCTGCGCGACGCCGGGGGAGAGGTCGACCTCGTGCCCTGCGGCGCGCTCACGCCCCGGCTGCTGGGCGGAGCCTGAGCGCGGCCGGAACCCGCGCGTTCGCCGGTTATCCTTGGGCGTTCCCCATCCGGCCGCGAGCAACTGGAGTACGTGTCGTGCGCATCGACCTGCACACCCACTCCACCGCGTCGGACGGTACGGACACCCCCGCCGAGCTGGTGCGCAACGCCGCCGCCGCGGGTCTGGACGTCGTCGCCCTCACCGATCACGACACGGTCCGCGGGCACGCCGAGGCGACAGCGGCCCTCCCCGAGGGGCTCACGCTGGTCACCGGCGCCGAGCTCTCCTGCCGGCTCGACGGCGTGGGCCTGCACATGCTGGCGTACCTCTTCGACCCCGACGAGCCCGAGCTGGCGCGCGAGCGCGAGCTGGTGCGCGACGACCGGGTGCCGCGCGCGCGGACGATGGTGCGCAAGCTCCAGGAGCTGGGCGTGCCCGTCGAATGGGAGCGGGTCGCACGGATCGCCGGCGACGGATCGGTCGGACGGCCGCACATCGCCACCGCGCTGGTCGAGCTCGGTGTCGTCGGATCCGTCTCCGACGCCTTCACGCCGCAGTGGCTCGCCGACGGCGGGCGTGCGCACGCCGAGAAGCACGAGCTCGACCCCTTCGACGCGGTCCGGCTGGTCAAGGCCGCCGGCGGCGTCACCGTCTTCGCCCACCCGGCCGCCGTCAAGCGCGGCCAGGTGGTCCCCGAGTCCGCCATCGCGGCGCTGGCCGCCGCCGGGCTCGACGGCATCGAGGTCGACCACATGGACCACGACGAGCCGACCAGGGCCGGACTGCGCGGGCTCGCCCGCGAGCTGGGCCTGCTGACCACCGGTTCGAGCGACTACCACGGCAGCCGCAAGACCGTACGGCTCGGCGAGAACGTGACCGACCCCGAGATCTACGGCGAGATCACCCGGCGCGCCACGGGAGCCTTCCCGGTGCCGGGAGCCGGAGGACCGCTCGTCCGGTAACGGCGCCCGCGCAACACCTTCACGCCCGGCGCCACGGCGCCATGCCGTCCGTTCCAACCCTTGCGCACCGGCCCGTCGCGGCTGCCGTCAGGACCCTCTGACGGCAATCGGCGCGGCACCTTCGCGGTGCGCACCTTCCAGCCGAATTCCCGCTCTCTCCCCGCAAGGCTCACTGTGTTCGACGTCGCTGTCTTCGGATCCCTTTTTCTCACGCTTTTTGTGATTATGGATCCGCCCGGAATCACCCCGATCTTCCTGGCTCTCACCGCCGGCCGCCCCGCCAGAATGCAGCGCAGGATGGCGCTGCAGGCGGTCTCCGTCGCGTTCGGCGTGATCGCCGTCTTCGGGGTGCTCGGCCAGCAGATCCTGGACTACCTGCATGTCTCCGTACCCGCGCTGATGATCGCGGGCGGACTGCTCCTGCTGCTGATCGCGCTGGACCTGCTGACCGGCAAGACCGACGAGCCCACGCAGACCAAGGACGTCAACGTGGCGCTCGTACCGCTGGGCATGCCGCTGCTCGCCGGGCCCGGTGCGATCGTCTCGGTGATCCTCGCCGTGCAGCACGCCGACGGCGTGGGCGGCCAGCTCTCGGTCTGGACGGCGATCGTCGCCATGCACGTCGTGCTCTGGCTGACCATGCGCTACTCGCTGCTGATCATCCGGGTCATCAAGGACGGCGGCGTCGTGCTCGTCACCAGGCTGGCCGGGATGATGCTGTCCGCCATCGCCGTGCAGCAGATCATCAACGGTGTCACCCAGGTCATCCAGAACGCCTGACCCGGCCCCGCACACCACAGCGCCCCCGCACGGTCCTTCCGTGCGGGGGCGCTTCGTCTTTATGCCGGCAATGCGTTACGAAGCCGAGGTGTCGGCCGGGCGGATATAGATGCGCTGGCCCACTGCGGCGGCCTGCTGCACGATCCGGTTGACGGAGGCGGCGTCCACGACGGTGCTGTCCACGGCGGTACCGTCGACATCGTCGAGTCGCGTGATCTCGAAGCGCATATGGCTTCCCTTCGTCTGATCCTCCTGCTGGAGAACTACTGGGAGGACGGTGATCCGTCCGCAAGGATGAGGAGCGCCAGGCTGTTACGTCTCGCGCCCCACGAGGTGTACAACGGCTTGCCCCCTGCAATCATTCCCTACGCTAAGGAAATTTTTTGGATGTCTAAGTACCAGCAGGTAACCGAGCATGCGCGGACAACGACATCCGCGACGAGGCCCGTATGAACGAGGCAGAGATCGGCGAGCGTCTGGACCGCGCCAACGAGCTGCTCCAGCGCATGCTCGCCGAGGTATCGAAGACCCCTTCGACCCACGCGATCTTCGTGGACGCGGGCTATGTGTACGCCGCCGCCGGACTGCTCGTCACCGGCACCGAGGACCGGCGCTCCTTCGACCTCGACGCCGAAGGCCTGATCGAGGCCTTCATCGACAAGGCCCGCACGATCTTCGCGGACAGCAGACTCCTGCGCGTGTACTGGTACGACGGAGCCAGGCGCCGGATCCACACCGTCGAGCAGCAGTCCATCGCGGAACTCCCCGACGTCAAGGTCAGACTCGGCAACCTCAACGCCAACAACCAGCAGAAGGGCGTCGACTCGCTCATCCGCACCGACCTGGAGTCCCTCGCCCGCCACCGCGCCATCAGCGATGCCGCACTCGTGGGCGGCGACGAGGACCTGGTGTCGGCCGTCGAGGCCGCACAGGGGTACGGGGCCCGCGTCCACCTGTGGGGCATCGAGGCCGGCGAAGGCCGCAACCAGGCCGAACCGCTGCTCTGGGAGGTCGACAGCCAGCGCACCTTCGACCTGGACTTCTGCCGCCCGTACGTGACCAGACGCCCCGTCACCACCTATGAGGACGACTCGCCCACGCCCTCGCGCGAGGACGTCCGCTTCGTCGGTGCGCAGATCGCCGCAACCTGGCTCTCCGCCCGCGGCCGCGAGTCCCTGGCCGATCTGCTGCCCGGACACCCGTATCTGCCCGGATCCGTCGACCAGGACCTGCTGGTCGAGGCCGAACGCCTGCTCCAGCACTCGCTGCGCGGCCACGCGCATCTGCGCCGGGCACTGCGGGACGGCTTCTGGCAGCACCTTCAGGCGCAGTACTGAACCTGCCGGCTAAAGACTCTCCCAGAAGGAGACGAGCGCGGCAGCCGTCGGCCCCGGCCGGTCCGTGTTGGGGGAGTGCTCGGCGCCCTCGATCCGGGTCCGGTGGGCACCCAGCCGGCTTGCCATCGCGTCGAGTTCCGGCACCGGCCAGACGTCGTCGCGCTCGCCGGAGACGACATGGACCGGCAGCCCGGTGGCGGCGACCTCGGCCACCCGGTCGGGCTCGGTGGCCAGTTGCCGCCCGGTGGCGATGAGCTGGGCGGGCCGGTGCCCCATCCAGCGCCGCCGCAGGTCATCGCCGCCGTCCGCCTCGGCCTCCGCGGGCGGGTCGAGGGCGCGCATGGCCCCCCAGACCTGGTCCATGCTCATGGTCGCCAGCGCGTCGCCGAGGATCTTCAGCTTGGCCCGCTGGGACTCGACGACCAGGCCGGGCCCGGAGGACATCAGGGTCAGCGACCGGAACGGTGCGGGATCGAGGATCGCCGCGGCGCGGGCGATGAGCCCGCCGAGCGAGTGCCCGAGCAGATCCAGCGCACCGTCCCCGAGGCCGAGCGCGGCCGTCTGCGCGAGCACGTCACGAGCCAGCTCGTCCTGTGCGTACGTCTCCTGGCGGTCCGTTCCGCCGGTCTGGTACTGCCCGCGCCCGTCGACGGCGACGGCACGGAAACCGGCGTCGGCGAGCGGCTCCAGCATCGCGATGAAGTCCTCCTTGCTGCCGGTGAAGCCGGGCAGCAGGAGAGCGGTGCCGCGTGGTGCGGTACGCGGGGACGCGTCCAGTACGGCGAAATCCCCGCGCGCGGTGTGCAGCACACGGGCACGGCTGCAGGGAGGCGGGACGAAGGTGGGTGGCCGGCTCATGGGACGAGGTTAGAGCCTGTCCGGCGGGCTGTGGCGGACCGGCCTCTCCCGGAACGCCCGACGGGCCCGAGGAGGATTCCTCGGGCCCGTCGGGCACATACGACGCTGTCGGGCGCCGGTCTCAGCTCTCGTTCTTCGCGGCGGCCGCTCGCGGCGCGCGACGCCTGCGCGGCTTGGCTTCGCCGTCGGTGGCCCCGGCGTCCGCCACGGCCTCCGTCTTCGGCTTGGCGGCGGCGCGGGGGCGACGACGCGGCCGGTCCGTCTCGGGCTCGGCGATCGGCGCGATCTGGAAGTCGACCTCGTCCTCGGCCGGCTTGATCACCCGGGCGCGGCGGCGCGGCTTGGTCACCGTCGTCGCCTCGGGGGCGGGGTCGGCCACGGGGGCGGTCTGGAAGTCGACCTCCTCCGTCACCGGCTTCGCGACCCGGGCACGGCGGCGGCGCGGCTTCGCGGCCTCGGTCTCGGTGTCCACCTCGACCGTGACGTCGGCCTTGGCCGCCTTGGCCCCGGTCTTCACAGCGGGCTCGGTGTCGATGACGACGACCGGGGTCTCGGCCACGTCCACCGCGGCCTCGGCGGCGGCGTCGGGGGCTCCGACCCTGCCCCGCCGGCGACGGCGGGGCGTACGCGGCTCTGCGGGCCCGTCCGTGACCTCGACCGCCTCGACGGCTTCGGCGGCCGGTGCGGGCACCGTGGCGACGTTCTCGTCGGCAGCGGAACCGCCTCGGGTGCGACGACGCTGACGCGGCGTGCGCGGGGGGCGCTCCTCGCGGACGGCGGGAGCCGGTGCTGCGGCGGACTTGCGGCCGCGGCCGCCGGTCTCGCCGAGGTCCTCGACCTCCTCGGCCCGCAGACCGGCACGGGTGCGCTCGGTGCGCGGCAGGACACCCTTGGTGCCGGCCGGGATGTCGAGCTCCTCGTACAGGTGCGGGGACGTGGAGTACGTCTCGACCGGGTCCGGGAACTTCAGGTCGAGGGCCTTGTTGATCAGCTGCCAGCGCGGGATGTCGTCCCAGTCGACCAGCGTGACCGCGATGCCCTTGGCGCCCGCGCGGCCGGTGCGGCCGATGCGGTGCAGATAGGTCTTCTCGTCCTCGGGGGACTGGTAGTTGATGACGTGGGTGACACCCTCGACATCGATACCGCGGGCCGCGACGTCGGTGCAGACCAGAACGTCCACCTTGCCGTTGCGGAAGGCGCGCAGCGCCTGCTCGCGGGCGCCCTGGCCGAGGTCGCCGTGGACCGCGCCGGAGGCGAAACCGCGCTTCTCCAGCTGCTCGGCGATATCGGCCGCGGTGCGCTTGGTGCGGCAGAAGATCATCGCGAGTCCGCGGCCGTTGGCCTGCAGGATGCGCGAGACCATCTCGGGCTTGTCCATGTTGTGGGCGCGGAAGACGTGCTGCGCAGTGTTCTTGACCGTCGTGCCCTCGTCGTCGGGCGAGGTGGCGTTGATGTGCGTCGGCTGCGACATGTAGCGCCGCGCCAGACTGATGACCGCGCCCGGCATGGTCGCCGAGAACAGCATGGTCTGCCGCTTGGCCGGCAGCATCGTGATGATGCGCTCGACGTCGGGCAGGAAGCCCAGGTCGAGCATCTCGTCGGCCTCGTCGAGGACGAGGACGCGGATGTGCGAGAGGTCGAGCTTGCGCTGGCCCGCCAGGTCGAGCAGCCGGCCCGGGGTGCCGACGACCACGTCGACGCCCTTCTTGAGGGCCTCGACCTGGGGCTCGTACGCCCGGCCGCCGTAGATCGCGAGAACGCGGACGTTACGGACCTTGCCGGCGGTCAGGAGGTCGTTGGTGACCTGCTGACAGAGCTCGCGGGTGGGGACGACGATCAGTGCCTGCGGAGCGTCGGTCAGCTTCTCGGGCGCTGCCCGGCCGGCCTCGACGTCCGCGAGGACGGTGACGCGCTCCAGCAGCGGCAGGCCGAAACCGAGCGTCTTGCCGGTGCCCGTCTTGGCCTGTCCGATGACGTCGGAGCCGGAGAGCGCTACGGGGAGCGTCATCTCCTGGATGGGGAAGGGGGACATGATGCCGACAGCCTCAAGGGCTTCGGCCGTCTCGGAAAGAATCCCGAGGTCTCGGAACGTAGTCAGGGTATTGCCTCTTCTGTGAAACGCGGTCCGAGGCGAACGAAGGGGGTCGTACCGTGCCGGGGTTGGTCATCCGGCCGTGGATGGGCCGGGTGGCGCGGGACCACTGCCGTCGCTCGAGCGCTCGTGCCGCTGAGGGGGCCCCTCATCTGCGGTCGTACGTGGCGTACGCATCGCGTGGAGGGCTGTCGGGTCGGAGCCGATCGGGCCACCGACCGGGCATCCTCATTCAATTTCGCGCAACGAGCAGTTGCAAAATGCTCAGTAAGCGCAATACCACTGTACCCCGGATTCGCGCATCTGTGTTGGGCGAATTCATCGGAACGGTGTGACGTCAGTCGGCGGCCGGACACTTCCGCCCCTCGGCGGGCGGGCTATTCTGCGCTCCATGGAGACGCCTGACAACGCCACGGAAACCCCCGCATCCACCAGAATCGCCGACCAGGACTGGGCCACCGCGTCCACGGAGCCGCAGTACCGGGCCGCCGTGGTGGACCTGCTGGGAGCACTTGCCTACGGCGAACTGGCGGCCTTCGAGAGGCTCGCCGAGGACGCGAAACTCGCGCCCACACTGGGTGACAAGGCCGCGCTGGCGAAGATGGCGTCCGCGGAATTCCATCACTTCGAGCGGCTGACCGACCGGCTGACGGCGATCGACGTCGAGCCGACCGGTGCGATGGAGCCGTTCGCCAAGGCACTCGACGACTTCCACCGGCAGACCGCACCGTCGGACTGGCTGGAAGGCCTGGTCAAGGCCTATGTCGGTGACTCGATCGCCAGTGACTTCTACCGCGAGGTCGCGGCCCGGCTCGACTCGGACACCCGTTCCCTCGTCCTCGCCGTACTCGACGACACGGGGCACGGGAACTTCGCCGTGGAGAAGGTGCGCGCCGCGATCGAGGAGGACCCGAGGCTCGGCGGCAGGCTCGCGCTGTGGGCGCGCCGGCTGATGGGCGAGGCGCTCTCGCAGGCGCAGCGGGTCGTGGCCGACCGTGACGCGCTGTCGACCATGCTGGTGGGCGGGGTGGCCGACGGGTTCGATCTGGCCGAGGTCGGCCGGATGTTCTCGCGGATCACCGAGGCGCACACCAAGCGGATGGCCACCCTGGGGCTGGCGGCGTAGAACCGCCCCCAACGGGCCGCGGCGGCGGCGTCAGGCCGCCGCCGAACGGCTCAGACTGCGGCTGCGCGGCCGGATCAGCAGCGACACCGTCACCGCGGAGATCAGCGCCGCGCCGACCAGTGACGCCGCCGCATGGCCGGGGCCCAGCACCGAGTGCATCAGATACAGGCCGAACAGGGCTCCCAGCGCACCGGTGCCGAAGACGGCCCGCCGGGACGGCAGGCGGGGTGACAGGGAGCGCAGGGCCGCCCAGGAGAGGCCGAGTCCGAGCACGACGGAGCCCAGGATTTCCAAGATCACAGACGATCACCTCGCAGGTACGGGGCGGGCAATTCGGTCTACGCGGTACTACCCCCGGGCCGAGGAGAACAACCCTTCCGCGGACAGGCTTCGCTCAGCCGCCGCACAGATTCGCCCGCGCGTGCGACCGTGCGAAACCCCTGCGGCGCAACGGAAAGCGGCC
>NZ_JBHVWF010000162.1:0-16533 GCF_042882365.1 Streptomyces sp. NPDC058221
GTGGCGGGGTGGCGGGCCTGGTCAAGAAGGTTCTCGGGGGCTGAGCCGGCGGCGGATGGCCCGCACGCATGAAGGCGGGGCCAACCCGGACCGGGTGCGCCCCGCCTTCATGTCTGCGACAGCGACAGCGACAGCGACACAGGTCAGGGACCGCCGTCCAGCCGTAGTCGGCAGCTGCCTGGCCGACGACGCCCGCGAGCGTCAGGGACCGCGCGTCCCGCCGTTGTCCTGACCGCGGGCGTGACCGTTGTTCCCGCCGATCAGGTCCGGCGGGATGCTGATGCCGGGGAAGGGGTCGTCGTCGCCCGGCTTGTTGTCGCCGTCGTCGCCGGGCTTGTTCTTGCCCTTGTCCTTGTCCTTGTCCTTGTCTTCCTTCGGCTTCGCCCGCGGCACGTTGACCGCGGTGAAGGCCGGGGTCTCCGAGACGCTCAGGGAGCCGGTCATCGCCGTCTTCCAGATCGGACCGGGCAGACAGCCACCGCAGACGTCGTCGTAGTACTGGCCGCCGATGGTGATGTTGCTCATCGGGATCTGCTTGGCACCGTCACTGCCGACCCACACCGCCGTGGACAGGTTCGGCGTGTAGCCGACGAACCAGGCGTTCTTGCGCTCGTCGGTGGTACCGGTCTTGCCCGCGTTGTCACGGTCGTCGAGACCGGCCTTCTTGCCGGTGCCGTCCGCCACGACGCCCTTGAGCATCTGGTTGATCGTGTCCGCCGTGTGCGCGCTCATGGCCTGCGTGCACGTCGACTTCGGTACGTCGATCGGCTTCCCGTCCGGCTTGGTCACCGAGAGGATCGCGACCGGCGAGCAGTACTTGCCGCGGTTGGCGAAGGTGGCGTACACCGAGGCCATCGCCAGCGGGGTCGACTCCTGGCCGCCGAGAGTGGTGGAGGCGACCGGCTGCAGCGGCTTGTTGTTGCCGCGGATGTAGCCGACCTTGTCCGCCATCGAGAGGGTCTCGCAGAGGCCGGCCTTCTGCTCCAGCTTCGCGAAGTAGGTGTTGATCGACTTGCCCAGCGCGCTGGTCATGTCGAAGGTGCCCTTCTCCTCCTCGAGCTCGTTCGACACCTCCCAGGGCAGGGTGTCGGCGGGCTTGTTCTCGCAGGTGTGGAAGCTGTCACCGGGGAGCGAGATCTGGTGGTCCGTGGTGAAGCTCTGCGCCGGGCTGATGCCCTTCTCCAGCGCCGCCGCCGCGGTGATCGGCTTGAAGGTCGACCCCACCTGGAAACCGGCGTAGCTGCCGCCCATCTTGTGGTCGACGTTGAGGTTCAGCACGGTCTGGTGCTTGGACTGGTCGAGTCCGTACGGGCGGGACTGGGCCATCGCCGTGATCTGACCGGTGCCGGGCTTCACCTGCACGACCGCGTCGGCGATCTTGTCGTCCTTGTTCACCCGGGAGGTGGCGGCCTGGTTGGAGGCGGCCTGCGACCGAGGGTCGAGTGTCGTCTTGATGGTGAGCCCGCCGGTCGCCCAGAGCTTGGCGCGTTCCTTCGCGGTCTTCCCGAAGGCGGGGTCTCCGGTGACGATCTGCCGTACGTAGTCGCAGAAGAAGCCGGAGCCGCTGACGGCGGTGATGCAGCCGTTCTGCGCGCGCTTGACCTTCAGCTTGATGGGGGTTTCCTTGGCCTTGACGGCCTCCGCGTCCGAGATGTCCCCGACATCCGCCATCCGTTGGAGCACGGTGTTGCGACGCTTGGTCGCCTCCTCCGTGTCGTTGACGGGGTCGTAGCGGCTGGGTGACTGCACGATGCCGGCCAGCAGCGCCGCCTCCTCCAGCTTCAGGTCCTTCGCCGGCTTGGAGAAGTAGCGCTGGGAGGCCGCCTCGACGCCGTACGCCTGCTGTCCGAAGAAGGTGATGTTGAGGTAGTTCTCCAGGATCTTCTTCTTGCCGAGTTCTTCCTCGACCTGGATCGCGTACTTCAGCTCCTGGACCTTGCGGCCGAGCGTCTGCTGGGTGGCCTCGGCGACCTTGGCCGGGTCGTCGCCCGCCTCCTCGACGAAGACGTTCTTCACGTACTGCTGGGTGAGGGTCGACGCGCCCTGCGCGGTCCCGCCCGACTGCACGTTGCGGTTCATCGCGCGGAGGATGCCCTTGAGGTCGACCGCGCCGTGCTCGTAGAAGCGGGCGTCCTCGATCGCGATGATCGCCTTCTGCATGTACGGCGAGATGCTCTTCAGCGGCACCACGGTGCGGTCACGCGAGTAGACGGTGGCGATCTGGCCGCCCTGGTTGTCCAGGATCGTGGTTCGCTGGCTCAGCGGCGGAGTCTTGAGATTGGCCGGGATCTCGTCGAATCCATCGACCGTCCCCTTGGCGGCGAGACCCAGTGCTCCGGCGGCCGGCAGCGCGATGCCTGCCAGGACCACTCCGGAGAGTGCGGCGACACCGAGGAACTTGGCGGCCTGCTGGGTCGTCGTGAGACCCCCGCCCGAGCGCTTCTTTGGCATGGGGGCAGCCTACGTTCTCATTCGCCGGACACACGTATATGCCTTGGCCTAAGCTGCTCTCAACTGTCACAGCAGTCCGGTTTTGTATCAACCCCCCTGCATGGCCCTGTGCATGACCCGGCCACGAGTTCAGGCGCTCCCGAAATCGCCTCGTGTGTCTTTGAAAGTCCGTTGTGACCCGGGTGTTCTGTCCCGATTCTGCCGGGATGGTCGCGCATGTCCTCCCCTCACTCCCCTGGGTGATCTGCCGCATACGCATAGTCCGTTCGGGCCATTCAAGATTGGGCCCGAAGGGGGTGTTGTGCTGTCGCCACCTTCCGTAACGTCCTCAACTGGCAGCGGTGAATATGCCGCTGTCGCCGTGGGGGAGCCTCGATTCGGGAGAGGACGGCGCCGGGATGGGCTGGGTAACCGACTGGAGTGCGCAGGCAGCCTGCCGCACTACCGATCCGGATGAACTGTTCGTACAAGGGGCAGCGCAGAACAGGGCCAAGGCGGTGTGCACCGGATGCCCGGTGCGGACCGAGTGCCTGGCCGATGCGCTGGACAATCGCGTCGAGTTCGGCGTGTGGGGCGGGATGACGGAGCGGGAGCGCCGCGCACTGCTGCGCAGGCGTCCGACCGTCACGTCCTGGCGCCGGCTGTTGGAGACCGCGCGCAGCGAGTACGAGCGGTCCACGGGCATCCTGCCCGTGGCGATCGGGCTGGAGGACGACGAACTGCACGAGACGTTCGCAGCCGTGGGGTAGCCCGGGCGGCAGGACGGACGACGGGGTGACTACGCAGCTCCGGCCGGGGCAGAACCGGTCGCGAGCCGGTCCCCGATGGCTCGCAGCCCTGCGAGGTCATGGACATCTCCGGGCAGTGCGGCCACCGCGGTCACGGCCACCTCGGGATGCAACGCGGTGAAGCGGTCGCGTGTGTGCTGTTCGCGCGCGACCACCTGCATTCTTTCCGCGTGCAGATGCAGCAGACCGACAGTCAGCTGCTCCACGGAGACAGCGGACCCGGCGGACTGCCTTTCGGCGGACGCGACAGACTGCTGTTCGTCGTCGGACCCGGCGCCGGTGGACTGCTGTGCGGTGTCCGTGGTGTCAGCCGGGGCTCCGGCCTCGGGTGTGTCGGCGGGCTCGTGCTCCGAGGCATGCTCGGGCAGGTCGGCGGTGGCGGCTCCGGCGGACGGGTCGGGGGTGATGGCTCCAGCGGTGCTCGGGGTCTGTGCGGTCCCGGCCTCGGGGGAGTCGGCGGTCCCACGAAGTCCAGCCTTCCCGGCCCTCTGATCCACAATGCCCGCGGCCTCAAGATTTTCTGCGGCGGCCAGCGCGCGCTCGGCGGAGAGCCGGGCGGCCTCGCTGCCGTGGACCCGGTTGAGGACCAGACCCGCCAGCGGCATGTCCTCCGCGGCCAGCCGCTCCACGAAGTACGCCGCCTCGCGGAGCGCGTCCCGCTCCGGCGTCGCGACGACGAGGAACGCGGTGCCCGGCGCCTGAAGCAGCTTGTACGTGGCGTCCGCGCGGGTGCGGAAGCCGCCGAACATGGTGTCCATCGCCGCGACGAACGTCTGCACGTCCCGCAGGAACTGGCCGCCCAGCAGCTTGCCGAGCGTCCCGGTCATCATCGACATGCCCACGTTGAGGAACTTCATCCCGGCCCGGCCGCCCATTTTCGCCGGGGCCATCAGCAGCTTGATGAACTTCCCGTCCAGGAACGAGCCGAGCCGCTTCGGCGCGTCCAGGAAATCCAGCGCGGAGCGCGACGGCGGGGTGTCGACGACGATCAGGTCCCACTCCTCGCGCGCCCGCAGCTGACCGAGCTTCTCCATCGCCATGTACTCCTGCGTGCCCGCGAAGCCGGCCGACAGGGACTGGTAGAAGGGGTTTTCCAGGATCGCGCGGGCCCGTTCGCCGTCCGCGTGCGTCTCGACGATCTCGTCGAAGGTCCGCTTCATGTCGAGCATCATGGCGTGCAGCTCACCGGCGCCCTGCGTCTCGATGCCCTCGACCCGGCGCGGGATGTTGTCCAGCGAGTCGATGCCCATGGACTGGGCGAGCCTGCGGGCCGGGTCGATGGTGAGCACGACGACCTTGCGGCCGCGCTCGGCCGCACGTACGCCGAGCGCCGCGGCCGTCGTGGTCTTGCCGACCCCGCCCGAACCGCAGCACACGACGATCCGGATGTCCGGGTCGTCGAGGAGGGCGTCGGTGTCCAGGGCGGGGGCGGTCGCCTGCGTGGTCCCGTCTGCGGTCGCGGCCCCGTCGTGGTTGCTGCCCTCGTCGTGGTTCCTGTCCGATGTCATGAACCCGCCCCTCGTCCCGCCCCGTGTCCCGCCGCCCCTTCGCCCGCACCTTGCTTGCGGAGCTCCATCGCCAGGTCGTACAACCCGGCCAGGTCCACGCCCTCGCCGATCAGCGGGAGTTCGTAACCCGGCAGCCCGAGCTCGGTCAGTACGGCGCGCTGCTCGCGCTCCAGCTCGACCCGCTGGGCATGCTCGGCGGCCTGCTCGACCAGCGGGCGCACGAGGCCCGCGGAGCCGGTCACACCTGCCCGGGTCAGCGTCTTGGCGATCTCCTTGCGGCGGCCGCCGGCCGCGGTGCGCAGCGCGTCCTCGTCCAGCAGGTGCGGGCGCACCATGTTCACGATGACCCGGCCCACCGGCAGCTCGGCCGCCTGGAGCTCGGCGATGCCGTCCGCGGTCTCCTGGACCGGCATCTCCTCCAGGAGGGTCACCAGATGGACCGCGGTCTCCGGGGACTTCAGTACGCGCATGACGGCCTGCGCCTGATTGTGTATCGGGCCGATCCGGGCCAGTCCCGCCACCTCGTCGTTCACGTTGAGGAAGCGGGTGATGCGGCCGGTCGGCGGGGCATCCATGATCACGTAGTCGTAGACGAACCGGTTCTGCTTGTCCTTGCGGCGCACTGCCTCGCACGCCTTGCCGGTCAGCAGGACGTCCCGGACGCCGGGAGCGATCGTGGTGGCGAAGTCGATCGCGCCGAGCTTCTTGAGCGCCCGGCCCGCGCTGCCGAGTTTGTAGAACATCTGGAGGTAGTCCAGGAGAGCGCGTTCGGCGTCGATCGCGAGGGCGTGCACCTCCCCGCCGCCCGGCGCCACGGCGATCTTGCGCTCTTCGTAGGGGAGGGAGTCCGCCTCGAAGAGCTGGGCGATGCCCTGTCTGCCCTCGACCTCGACGAGGAGGGTGCGCCTGCCCTCGGTCGCGAGGGCGAGCGCGAGGGCGGCGGCAACCGTGGTCTTACCGGTACCGCCCTTGCCGCTGACGACCTGGAACCTGCTCACGTATTCGAGCCTAACCAGTCACACCGCAGGCTACGCACGAGGCTGCGCGTCCCGTGGATCGGACAGGCATTACAGTCGGGCCATGACCAAGTGGGAATACGCGACCGTGCCCCTTCTCGTGCACGCGACCAAGCAGATTCTGGACACCTGGGGCGAGGACGGCTGGGAGCTGGTCCAGGTCGTTCCCGGCCCGAACAACCCCGAGCAGCTCGTGGCCTACCTGAAGCGGGAGAAGCAGTAGTGGCGGGCGCCGTCGAGGCGCGGCTCGCCGAGCTCGGGCTGTCCCTGCCGGACGTCGTGCCGCCGCTGGCTTCGTACCAGCCGGCCGTGCAGTCCGGGGTGTACGTGTACACCTCGGGCCAGCTGCCGATGGTGGACGGCAAGCTCGCCGTCACCGGCAAGGTCGGCGCCGAGGTCACGCCCGACGAGGCCAAGGAGCTGGCGAAGACCTGCGCGCTCAACGCGCTGGCCGCGGTGAAGTCGGTCGCCGGCGACCTGGACCGGATCGCGCGCGTCGTGAAGGTCGTCGGTTTCGTCGCATCCGCCACCGACTTCACGGGCCAGCCCGCCGTGATCAACGGCGCGAGCGAACTGCTCGGAGCGGTCCTCGGCGACAAGGGTGTGCACGCCCGCAGCGCCGTGGGCGTCGCGGTGCTGCCGCTGGACGCACCGGTCGAGGTCGAGGTCCAGGTCGAGCTGACCGAAGCCTGAGCCGCACTGCGGCAGGCCCCGCGCCGCCCGTTCGCTTCCGATCCCGCCCGGTCACGACGACCGGGCGGGATCGTCTGTGTGCGGAACCGTGAAGGCGCGCGCCGGGGCGGGAGCCGGCATCTGTGTACAGGGCATGTACGGATCACCGACCCCCTCGAACATCGTGGCGGTTCCGGATAGCCTCCGGCCATGTCCAATGGTCAGTGGTACCCACCGGAATGGCCCGACCGGATCCGGGCCCTCGCCACCGGCGAGCTGACGGCCGCGACCCCCCGCCGGGCCGCCACCGTGATGCTGCTCCGGGACGGCGCCCCGGGTACCGGGGGCGGGCCCACTGTCCACATGCTGCGCCGGCGCACCTCGATGGCCTTTGCCGGAGGGGCGTACGCCTATCCGGGTGGCGGGGTCGACCCGCGCGACGACGACCGGCTCGTCGGCTGGGCCGGGCCCACGCTGGAGAGCTGGGCGGAGCGGCTCGGTGTCGCCACGCCGGCCGAGGCGCAGGCGATCGTCTGCGCGGCGGTCCGCGAGACGTACGAGGAGGCGGGCGTCCTGCTCGCGGGGCCGACCGCGGACACCGTCGTCACGGACACCACAGGCGCGGACTGGGAGGCCGACCGAGAGGCGCTGGTCGCGCGCGAGCTGTCGTTCGCCGCGTTCCTGGAGCGGCGCGGGCTGGTCCTGCGCTCGGACCTGCTCGGCGCGTGGGCGCGCTGGATCACTCCGGAGTTCGAACCGCGCCGCTACGACACCTGGTTCTTCGTGGCCGCGCTCCCCGCCGGCCAGCGCACCCGCAACGCCTCCACGGAGGCCGACCGCACGGTGTGGACCGTCGCCGGCGAGGCGGCCGACGGCTACGACCGCGGCGAACTGCTGATGATGCCGCCGACCGTCTCGACGCTGCGTGGGCTCAGGAGGTACGCCACCGCCGCGCAGGCGCTGGAGGCGGCATCGGCCCAGGACCTCGCCCCCGTACTCGCACAGGCCCGTCTGGAGGGTGACGAGCTGGTGCTGAGCTGGCCCGGGCACGAGGAGTTCACCAAACACATCCCGGCGGGCGGAACGGGCGGTGGGGCGGCATGAGCAACGCGGCAGCGCTGCCCGGGCAGCCGCGCGGCGGGGTGCTGTCCGGCCCCGCCACCACCCGTACGGTCAACGTCCTGGCGCCCAACGCGTCGGCGATGACGCTGGACGGCACCAACACCTGGATCGTCGCCGAGCCCGACTCCGATCTCGCGGTGGTCATCGACCCGGGGCCGCTGGACGACACCCACCTGCGGGCCGTCATCGACGCCGCGGAGCGGACGGGGCGCCGGATCGCGCTCACGCTCCTCACCCACGGACACCCCGACCACGCCGAGGGCGCGGCCCGGTTCGCCGAGCTGACGCGCACGAAGGTGCGCGCCCTGGACCCCGCACTGCGTCTCGGGGACGAGGGCCTGGGCACGGGCGACGTGATCACGACCGGCGGTCTTGAGATGTACGTGGTGCCGACCCCGGGGCACACCGGGGATTCGCTCTCGTTCCATCTGCCCGCCGACCGCGCGGTGCTGACCGGGGACACGATCCTCGGCCGCGGCACGACGCTGGTCGCGCATCCGGACGGGCGGCTGGGGGACTACCTCGACTCGCTGCGGCGGCTGCGCTCGCTGACGGTCGACGACGGGGTGCACACGGTGCTGCCGGGGCACGGGCCGGTGCTCGACGACGCGCAGGGTGCGGTCGAGTTCTACCTGGCGCACCGCGCGAACCGGCTGGCCCAGGTGGAGACGGCCGTGGAGGCGGGGTACCGGACGTCGTCGGAGGTGGTGGCGCACGTGTACGCGGACGTGGACCGGTCACTGTGGCCGGCGGCGGAGCTCTCGGTGCGGGCGCAGCTGGAGTACCTGAAGGAGCACGGCCTGATCTGAGCGCCTGCTGCGTGAACGGGTGCGGGCACGGTCACGCGCGAGGGGCCCCGCCGGTGTCGGCGGGGCCCCTCGCGGCGCTGTGCGGGACGGTCAGCGGGACCGCTTGGCCAGCCGCTCCACGTCGAGCAGGATCACCGCACGGGCCTCCAGCCGCAGCCAGCCGCGGCCGGCGAAGTCGGCGAGGGCCTTGTTGACCGTCTCGCGGGAGGCGCCGACCAGCTGGGCCAGCTCCTCCTGGGTGAGGTCGTGCACGACGTGGATGCCTTCCTCGGACTGGACGCCGAAGCGGCGCGACAGGTCCAGGAGGGCGCGGGCGACACGGCCCGGAACGTCGGAGAAGACCAGGTCGGACATCTGGTCGTTGGTCTTGCGCAGGCGCCGGGCGACGGCACGCAGCAGGGCCGTGGCCACCTCGGGGCGCACGTTCAGCCAGGGTTGCAGGTCACCGTGGCCGAGGCCGAGGAGCTTCACCTCGGTCAGTGCGGTCGCGGTGGCGGTACGCGGGCCGGGGTCGAAGAGCGACAGCTCACCGATCAGCTCGCCGGGGCCGAGGACCGCCAGCATGTTCTCGCGGCCGTCGGGGGAGGTGCGGTGGAGCTTCACCTTGCCCTCGGTGACCACATAGAGGCGGTCACCCGGGTCACCCTCGTGGAACAGCGCGTCGCCGCGCGCGAGGGTCACCTCACTCATCGAGGCGCGGAGCTCCGCGGCCTGCTCGTCATCGAGCGCCGCGAAAAGCGGGGCGCGCCGCAGAACGTCGTCCACGAGTTCTCTCCTTGTCGGCCTGTTCAGGGAACCGTGGTCCCCATCATGCCGGACGGTAAAACAGTGCGATCAATCACAAACCAGTTTGACGCACGCGCGTGCCGGAACGTACGGCAGGGGGCCGATTGGGGGTGGATCGCCAGTGACCGGGGCGGATGTCAGTGGCTGGCTCTAGGCTGGCCGGGTGTCCAGAACGCCGGTGAGAGCGCAGGCCAAGGGGGCTGATGGGGTGTCGGAAGGGCGTAATTCCGCTGTGGGCGAACAGGGTGCGAGTGAACCGAAAAATACGACAAATAGGTCGGCGCGGGTGACGAATCCGAAGCCCGAACGGGGGGCAGGAGCCGTGTCCAAGCCGAAGGCCAAGTCCGGAGCCAAGCCCGCAGCCAAGCCGAAGGCCAAGTCCGGAGCCAAGCCCGCAGCCAAGCCGAAGGCCAAGTCCGGAGCCAAGCCGAAGCCCGAGGCAGAGCCGAAAGCCGGAGCCACCCCCAAGGCCGCTCCCAAGCCCGGTTCCAAGCCGGAATCGCACCTGGCCATGGTCCGCAGGGCCCGCCGGATCAACCGTGAGCTGGCCGAGCTCTACCCGTACGCCCACCCGGAGCTGGACTTCAGGAACGCGTTCGAGCTTCTCGTCGCCACGGTCCTCTCCGCCCAGACCACCGACTTGAGGGTCAACCAGACCACCCCCGCGCTCTTCGCCGCCTACCCCACCCCCGAGGACATGGCCGCGGCCGTCCCGGAGGAGATGGAAGAGCTCATCCGGCCGACCGGCTTCTTCCGGGCCAAGACCAAGTCGCTGATGGGCCTCTCCGTCGCCCTCCGGGACAACTTCGGCGGCGAGGTGCCCGGACGGCTCGCGGACCTCGTGACGCTGCCGGGGGTCGGCCGCAAGACCGCCAACGTCGTCCTCGGCAACGCCTTCGGTGTCCCCGGCATCACTGTCGACACCCACTTCGGACGGCTGGTGCGCCGCTGGAAGTGGACCGAGCAGGAGGACCCGGTGAAGGTCGAGGCGGATGTCGCGGCGATCTTCCCGAAGAGCGAGTGGACGATGCTCTCGCACCGCGTCGTCTTCCACGGCCGCCGTATCTGTCACGCCCGCAAGCCCGCCTGCGGCGCCTGTCCGATCGCCCCGCTCTGCCCCGCGTACGGGGAGGGCGAAACGGATCCCGAGAAGGCGCGGAAGCTGCTGAAGTACGAGATGGGGGGCCGGCCCGGCCAGCGGCTGAGCCCGCCGCCGGACTACCCGGGCGCCCCTGCCCCCGCCCTCGGCGCCGACTGACCCGAAGCGCCGCTCCGGAACGAAATGCGTGACGACAGGCGTTGTGAGACGAGGGGTGCCCATGAAGACGCATGAACACAGCACGGACGCGGCGGACGCCGTCGCGTCGGCCGCGGGCGGCGACGGTGCCGGCCGCGACGCCTCGATCACCGTCACCACCGACGGCCTGCCCGGCTGGCTGGACCCGGTCGCCCACGCCGCGCGCACCGTCGAGCCGCAGCAGCTCAGCCGCTTCCTGCCGCCCGAGAGCGGGGCGGGGCGGCAGTCGGCCGTCCTGGTCCTCTTCGGCGAGGGTGCGCGCGGGCCCGAACTGCTCCTGATGGAGCGCGCCGGGAGCCTGCGCTCGCACCCCGGGCAGCCCTCCTTCCCCGGCGGCTCCCTGGACCCGGAGGACGGCGATCAGGCGACGACGGGTCCGCTCAGGGCCGCACTGCGGGAGGCCGAGGAGGAGACGGGCCTCGATCCGCACGGTGTGCAGCTCTTCGGCGTGCTGCCCCGGCTCTACATCCCCGTGAGCAGCTTCGTGGTGACACCGGTTCTCGGCTGGTGGCGTTCGCCCAGTCCGGTGGGGGTCGTCGACCCGGCGGAGACCGCACGGGTCTTCACGGTCCCCGTGGCGGATCTCACGGACCCGGCCAACCGGGCGACGGCCGTCCACCCCAGCGGTCATCAGGGCCCGGCATTTCTGGTCGAATCCGCACTCGTATGGGGCTTCACGGCCGGCGTGATCGACCGGATCCTGCACTTCGCGGGCTGGGAGCGCCCCTGGGACAGGGCCAAGCAGGTGCCGCTCGACTGGCGCACATGACAGGCTGACTCCCGTGCTCCGCTGCTCCGGCCCGCCCGGACCCAGAGAGACGTACGGGCCGGGTGACGAATCTGCGAGGCTATAGACGGTGAACGTGCTGGACTTCCTGCTGCTGGCCGGCGCCGTGTGGTTCGCGGTCATCGGATACCGCCAGGGGTTCGTCGTCGGCATTCTGTCGGTGATCGGGTTCCTGGGCGGCGGTCTCGTCGCCGTCTATCTGCTGCCGGTCCTGTGGGACCAGGTGACGGACGGTTCCGATGTCTCCTCCACGGCCGCCGTGGTCGCGGTCGTCATCGTGATCGTGTGCGCCTCGGTCGGCCAGGCCTTCACCACCCATCTGGGCAACAAGCTCCGCCGGTACATCACGTGGTCGCCCGCGCGTGCCGTGGACGCGACCGGTGGCTCCCTGGTGAACGTCGTGGCGATGCTGCTGGTGTCCTGGCTGATCGGCTCCGCACTGGCAGGCACGTCGCTGCCGACGCTGGGCAAGGAGGTCCGCAACTCCTCGGTCCTGCTCGGGATCTCCCGCGTGATGCCGCCCCAGGCCTCCACCTGGTTCACGGACTTCTCCTCGGTCCTCGCGCAGAACGGCTTCCCGCAGGTCTTCAGCCCCTTCGCCAACGAGCCGATCACCGAGGTCAGGGCGCCCGACCCGGCGCTCGCGGGCAGCCCGGTCGCGGCCCGCGCCAAGCAGTCGATCGTGAAGGTCGTCGGTACGGCCCCGAGCTGCGGCAAGGTCCTCGAAGGCACCGGCTTCGTCTTCTCCGACCGCCGGGTGATGACCAACGCCCACGTCGTCGGCGGCGTCGACGAGCCGACCGTCCAGATCGGCGGTCAGGGGCGGCTGTACGACGCGAAGGTCGTGCTCTACGACTGGCGGCGTGACATCGCCGTGCTCGACGTCCCGGATCTCGACGCGAAGCCGCTGGCGTTCACCGACACCGACCACGACGCCGGGACCGGGAACAGTGCGATTGTCGCGGGCTTTCCGGAGAACGGCGCGTACGACGTGCGCTCCGCACGGGTCCGCGCCCGTATCGACGCCAACGGCCCGGACATCTACCGCCGGGGCACCGTCCGACGCGACGTCTACTCACTCTTCGCGACGGTCCGTCAGGGGAACTCCGGCGGACCGCTGCTGACCCCCCAGGGCAAGGTGTACGGAGTCGTCTTCGCCAAGTCGCTCGACGACCCGGACACCGGCTATGCCCTGACCGCCGACGAGATCCGCGAGGACATCGAGCAGGGCCGCACTGCCAACCAGCAGGTCGACAGCCAGGCGTGCGCGCTGTAGGCCGAAGAGCCGGGCGGGTGTGCTGTGCGGCGAAGGCCCGTTTCTGCCGTGCGGCGAAGAGTCGGGCGTGCGTGCTGTACGCCGAAGGAACGAACGGTCCTCCGGGGCCGGGGCCGGGGACCGGTCGGCCGGAGGGCGATGCCCTCAGCGGGCCGCGGTGGGAGACCGGCAGGTCGTCCGCGGAGGCCGCGAGGCCGTCCGGGGAGGTCGCCAGGTCATCCGCGCGGGTGGCGCAGCCGCGCCGAGACCCAGCGGGCCCGGCGGCGGATGATGCGCGGAATGCCGAGCCGGGGATCATGCAGAACATGCATAGCGTGCACCCGGCCCTGGAGGCCGCCCCCCTCATGAGTGCCCGGACCCGCCGTGGCGGTCGAGCGACGATTGCGTGCTGCGTCACTGAAGTCGTGCGTCCAGCCCATACCCCGACGTCTGCCCGTGGCTCATGGTCGGTAACCGCCCATCCGTCAGCCAATTGGCCTATGCGTCAGGCAAGTGGCTGTTCGTAGGACACGCGTACGCATCGGCTAGCGGTCGGGCTCGGAATCCTTGAGCCAGCTGATGAGTTCGGCCGAGAACCCTGCCGGGTCCTCCTCGTGGGGGAAGTGCCCCAGACCGTCGAAAAGTCGCCAACGGTACGGTGCCTCGACGTACTCGCCGGACCCCGCCGAACTCCGGGTGCGGACCGCCGGATCGAGTGAACCGTGCAGATGCAGCGTGGGTACCCGCACCGGCCGCTTCATGCGCCGGTTGAACTGGATGCCGTCGGGGCGCGCCAGCGAACGCACCATCCAGCGGTACGGCTCGATCGAGCAGTGCGCCGTCGACGGGATGGACATGGCGCGCCGGTAGACGTCCACCGTCGGGTCGTCGGGGAATTCCGCGGTCCGCGGCCCCGCCCAGTCGTGGATCAGCCGCCCGACCAAAGCCGCTTCGTCCGCCACGAGCTGACGCTCCGGCACCCACGGCCGCTGGAAGCCCCAGATGTACGAGCCCGCGCGGGACTGCGCGAAGTCGGAGAGCATCGAGGAACGCCACCGGCGCGGATGCGGCATCGAGGAGACCACCAGCCGGCGCACCAGCTTCGGGCGCATCACCGCGGCCGTCCACGCGAGGTAGCCGCCCATGTCGTGGCCGACCAGGGCGGCGTCCGGCTCGCCCAGCGAACGGATCACGCCCGTGATGTCCAGCGCGAGGTTGGCCGGGTCGTAACCCCGGGGCGTGCGGTCGCTGCCGCCCACACCGCGCAGGTCCATCGACACCGCCCGGTACCCGGCCTCGGCGAGCGCGGGCAGCTGGTGGCGCCAGGTCCACCAGAACTGCGGGAAGCCGTGCAGCAGCAGGACCAGTGGCCCGTCGCCCATTTCGGCGATGTGGAAGCGGGCACCGTTGGCTGCGACGTCCCGGTGTGTCCAGGGGCCGTCCAGGCGGACGGGGCCACCGGAAGCAGCCGCGGGGCCCAGCGGGCCGGTGAAAGGCGCTGAGACCGGGGGTGGCGGCGCCGCTGAAGGGTCTGCGAGGCCGCCCGGCCCCGCGTGGCCCGCCCGGTCGTCCGGGCCTGTTGGGCCGAATGCGCTGGAATCGGGGACCGTCATGTGGATGAGCGTGCCACAGCTGACGCCTTGTCCTGGACCGGAACGTTCTCGATGGCCTTGTCCGAAAGTGTGCTGCCGCCCGCCGGGAGGATCGCGTCCGCTGCGATGCCCGGACGCGGGTGCGGCTTGACGCCCTGGAGGACCGCGGCGGTCTGCTTCGCCGATGCGATGGACTTCTCCGGCGGCTTGACCTTCTTGAACTTGGCGTAGCCGAAGAGCGCGAGCAGGATCCCCAGCAGGATGAACGCGCCGCCCACGATCAGGAACGACCAGGCCAGCCCCAGCCCGAGGTTGTGGATTCCGTACGCGGCCGCGAAGCTCAGCACCGGGATCGCGAACAGGATCAGCACACCCGTGACGATGAACGCCACACTGCCGATGACGCCACGCTTGACGTCCTGTCGCACCTCGGCCTTGGCCAGGGCAATCTCGTCGTGCACCAGCGCCGAAAGCTCGGCCGTCGCCGAGGCAACCAGCTGGCCGAGACTGCGGTCGGTGCTGCCCGCGTAATTGCCGGGGTCGCTCATCCCTGACTCCCTCTCCTGTTCAACACATCCGACGTTCAACACATCCGAAGTCAGATCATGCCGGACTGTCCGGCTTGTTGCTCGCTGCCCCCGCCTGTTGGGCAAGGCGGCGGTGCTCGGCCGCCTTCCTCTCATGGATGGCGGCCATCCGCAGGTGGTACTCCGGATCGTCCTGTTCGTAGATGTCCGGTACCCCGGATTCGTCTTCGTCGAGCTCCTCCGCGTCGGAGAGCGCCCGGTATCTGCGTACCCGGAGTTTGAGCAGTACACCGGAGAGTACGGCGGCAATCAGGGAGCCGAGCAGAACCGAGGCCTTGATCTCGTTGATCATGTCGTCGTCGCCGGTGAAGGCGAGCTCGCCGATCAGCAGCGAGACGGTGAAGCCGATGCCGGCGAGTGCGGCGACCGCGAAGACATCGGCCCAGGCCAGGTCCTTGTTCAGCTCCGCCCTGGTGAACCGGGTGGCCAGCCACGTACCGCCGAAGATCCCTATCGTCTTGCCGACGACGAGCCCCAGCACGACACCGAGCGTCTCGGGCCGGGTGAACACGCCGGCCAGCGCGCCGCCGGACAGCGAGACCCCGGCGGAGAAGAGCGCGAACAGCGGTACGGCGAGACCGGCCGACAGCGGGCGGACCAGGTGCTCGATCCGCTCACCGGGGGAGTGCTCCTCGCCCTCGCCCCTCGTGCAGCGCAGCATCAGGCCCATCGCGACACCGGCGATGGTGGCGTGGATGCCGCTGTTGTACATCAGCCCCCAGATGACCAGGGCCAGTGGCAGGTAGACGTACCAGCCGCGCACGTTGAACCGCAGCAGAAGGTAGAAGACGGCGAGGCCGGCGAAGGCGCAGATGAGCGCGAGGAAGTTGATGTTCTCGGTGAAGAAGACCGCGATGATCAGGATCGCGAACAGGTCGTCGACGACGGCGAGGGTCAGCAGGAACGCCCGGAGCGCGGACGGCAGCGAGGTGCCGATGACGGCGAGGACCGCGAGCGCGAAGGCGATGTCGGTAGCCGTGGGGACGGCCCAGCCGCTGGTGGAGCCGTCCCCGAACACCGTCACCAGGGTGTAGACGACCGCGGGCACGGCCATCCCGCAGAGCGCGGCGACGACCGGGAGGACGGCGGCCTTGGGGTCCCGCAGCTCACCTGCGACGAGTTCGCGTTTGAGCTCGGCGCCCGCGACGAAGAAGAAGATCGCGAGCAGACCGTCGGCCGCCCAGTGCGCCACGGAGAGGTGCAGTCCGAGCGCCTCGGGTCCAAAGTGCAGGTGGCTGACGGTCGTGTAGCTCGATCCGAAGGTGTTTGCCCAGATCAGCGCGGCCACCGCGGCGACCAGCAGGATGACTCCGCCGACGGTTTCGGTGCGCAGGGCGTCGGCGAGGAAGTTCCGCTCCGGGAGCGAGAGGCGTCCCAGGAAGGTGCGGCGGGGTGAGGGAGTGGGCGCGGCCACGAGTGGGACCTCCGGGTGGGTACGGCAGCGACGGCATGGCTGATGCACTTGCCGACCAGACTTCCCGGCACACCCTTTGGAGACTTCTTGTCGTGTTGTTGACCAGCGGCCACTCTACCCGGGGCGGGGTGTGCGGGGCCCTGAGCGGTGGATTTCAGCAGTGGTGATCTTCACAGTGGTGATCTTCACACTAAATGCCCGAAGGGCATCCGGCGCGTTTCCGGATGCCCTTCGGGGAGGTGGACCCCTGCTGCCGTTACCGGCCTGCGGACAGGCCTCAGCCTCTGCCTGTCAGGCCTCTGCCTCTGGCCTGTCCCTTTCTCAGGTCTCTCTCAGTCCTCGGAGGAGGACGAAGGGAGCTGGGTCTGGATGAGGTCCATGACCGAGGAGTCGGTGAGTGTGGTGACGTCTCCGAGTTCACGGTTCTCGGCGACATCACGCAGCAGGCG
>NZ_JBHVWF010000163.1:0-16425 GCF_042882365.1 Streptomyces sp. NPDC058221
ACCGAGCTGTAGAGGAATTTAACCAACAAGGGAGCCCGTCGTGTTCGGCGCGATATGCCCTTCCTGCTGGGGTTGAACTTGTGATGTCGCCGGGTTACTCAGGCGGGCTTGATGGTCGGGCCGGCCTCGGCGAGTCAGCCGCCTACTAGGTGCTGCCGACGCCCGGTCGAACTCCCTCGCCAAGATCCGGGCATCAGTAGGGCTGAGCTCCCCGTGCGTCACGTTGATGTTGTCGGCCAGGTACTGATTTCCGTGCACCGTCTGATTGCCCTGGGTGAACGTCGCCATGGAAATACAATTCCCTCACCCAACTGTCGTTGAAGATGACTTGATGGCATCGATCCTGACCAGGGCACTTCGAGGAGCGGAGTGATGGAGGATCTTTTCAGCTGACGAACCCAATTGGTCCTCCACCACGTCAACGCCTCAGGAAGAACCGGCCATGATCGCACTGCGGGTTCTCAGGATGGTCCACCGTTGTGAAACCGACTCAACGCCGATCAAAGAAGATATACATCTCACGGAGAGCGGCTGAGTCGTCGTCGGCCTTGATCTTCTGGAGGCAGAGGTGGGTTCGTCGCCGTCCGATGAATCCGCCCTCGCGAAGGTCTCCTACGATCCGAGTTTCGCCTTCGGAGCCGCCTCAGCAGTGCGAAGCTGCCCGCCGCTTCACACTGGAGTGTGCCGCTGTCGATCCAGCCGACCGGCTCGCAGCCGCTTCCCATCGCCATTCGTTGTGCGTCACTGCCCAGGACAGCCGTGCTCGGTGGCCCACCGGCGAGCGGCTCGCGACCAGTCCCGTGAGACCGTCCGCACCCTCGCCTCATTCCTCGTGCGCGCATCACTCTCGCCGGCCTGGCCCTGGAGGGCTGGCGGGATCCTCGGGCCACGCGTGCACCGCCTCCACGACGAGTGGGGGTGATGGGGTGCCCGCTGGTCCCATCGGGGCGCGGCGACCGTCCTGTTCGAGCGCTTCCGCAGCGCTGAGAGCTGCGTCGATACCGCTCTCGTAGGCGACGATGTGCGACCACTCCCCGTCCGCTTCGATCGTGGGGCAGCCCCCGATCTCCTCAGATCTCGACCATGTGAGATGGAGAATCGAGTAGCGAGCGGGTGTATCGAGGTGGCGACAGAGCACGTCATCGTTCGACCACCGATGCGCGATCACCTCCAGCGGTGCCCCGAAGAACGGATGCGCCGGGTGCACCTCGGTCCTGAGCTCGCGCGACAGCGCCGCGTGGTCGAGGTTGCAGCCCCCGCTCATGTCGCACCAGTCGTCACCGAGCCCTGCGCCCCTGCCCGTATCCTTCATCTCGTTCATCGGCGGCGTTCCGCCTGCTCGTCGTAGTCCTTGAGCAGCATGGCCCGGCCTCTCTTCCGAGGTCGTCGTCGTCCAGGTACCTGGTGTCCCCCCTCTCGGCCCGCCCGCACCTCGGCTCACGACAGCACCCGTACGAGCGCGTCCAGCGTGCCGGCCCAGGCACTGTCCGTCGGTGTTCCGTAGCCGATGACCAGGGCCTCCCGGCTCGCCTCGGCGTCCGGGTGGCGGAAGAAGGACAGGCCCTGCACCGCGAGCCCCTGCCAGGCCGCGGCGCGGATCACCGCCGCCTCGCCGCCCTCCGGGAGTTCGAGCACGGCGTGCAGTCCGGCGGCGATGCCGCTGACCCGGATGGACGGGGCCCGTTCGGCCAGCGCCGCGACGAGCTGGTCGCGGCGGTTGCGGTAGCGCAGCCGTACGGAGCGCACATGCCGGTCGTAGGCGCCGGAGCCGATGAACTCCGCGAGGGTCAGCTGGTCCAGTGCGCTGGACGCCCAGTCGCTCGCCCCCTTCGCCGCGGTCACCTCGCCCACCATCGACTCCGGGACCACCATCCAGCCGAGCCGCAGCCCCGGTGCCAGGGATTTGCTGGCCGTGCCCAGGTACACGACACGTTCCGGGTCGAGTCCCTGGAGCGCGCCGACCGGCTGGCGGTCGTAGCGGAACTCCCCGTCGTAGTCGTCCTCCAGGATCAGGCCGCCGGTGCTCCGCGCCCAGTCGACCGCCGCGGCCCGCCGGTCCGGGTGGAGCGGCACCCCGGTCGGGAACTGGTGCGCGGGTGTCAGCAGCACCGCGCCGGCTCCCCGCATCCCGGGCAGTGCGCCGGTCCGGGAGCCGAGCGCGTCGAGCGGCAGACAGGGGATGCGCAGGCCGGCCTCGGTGAGCAGGCTCGTATGCACGTCCAGTCCGTACGACTCGACGGCCACCTCGCGCACCCGGCGCTCCCTCAGCACCTTCCCCATGAGCATCAGGCCGTGGACGAACCCGGCACAGAGCACGATGCGTTCGGGGTCCGCGTACACCCCGCGAGCACGTGACAGATAGCCCGCGAGCACGGTGCGCAGTTCGATGCGGCCGCGCGGATCGCCGTATCCGAGAGCCTCGTTGGGCGCCTTGGCGAGGGCGCGCCTGGCCGCCTTGAGCCATTCCGCGCGCGGAAACGTCGCCAGGTCGGGCGAGCCGGGCATCAGGCTGTACGCCGGTCTGCTGCGGGGCGGCCGGGAGCGCGGCGCCCTGGCCGCCTCCCTGCGCGGCTCGGCCCGCTGCGCCACCCGCGTGCCGGAGCCCTGCCGGGCGGTGAGCCAGCCCTCGGCGACCAGTTCCGCGTAGGCGTCGGCGACGGTGTTGCGGGCGATGCCGAGGTCCGCCGCGAGTGTGCGGGACGACGGCAGCCTGGTACCCGGAGCCAGTCGCCCGGTCCGGGCCGCCTCGCGCAGGGCGTCCATGAGGCCGGCCCGCAGCCCGGTGCCGCCGGTCGGGTCGATGTGCAGGTCGGCGCCGAAAGTGGCCCAGGGTTCTGTCATGAAAATGGACCATACAGCTGCGCCACCCCGCGCGTAGCGTCGCATCCATGACCACCAACGAGCACAGCCACGCAACGTCCGAGTACACGACCGAGCACACGCCCCGCATGCAGTGGGGTGAGCACGCCCCCGATGTCTACAAGGCGATGGCCCGGCTGGAGGCCGCGTCCCGCAAGGGGCTCGACCCGGTCGTGGCCGAGCTGGTGAAGATCCGGGCCTCACAGATCAACCACTGCGCGTTCTGCCTCGACATGCACTCCAAGGACGCGCTGGCGGCGGGTGAGTCCGTGGAGCGGATCGTGCAGCTCAGCGCCTGGGAGGAGTCGCAGCACTTCTACACGCCGAAGGAGATCGCGGCGATCGAGCTGACCGAGGCGGTGACCGTCCTGACCGACGGTTTCGTGCCGGACGAGGTGTACGCGAAGGCCGCCAAGCACTTCGACGAGGCCGAGCTGGCCCAACTCCTCGCGGCGATCATCACGATCAACGCCTGGAACCGGTTCTCCGTGGCCACCCGGATGGCCCCGGGGCACTACACCCCCGGCGACTTCCACAGCTGATCCGCCCGCACCCGGCGACGTCCGCGGCCGTTCCGCTCATCGCCGCCCCGCCCGCCCCGCCCCGCCTCGCCCAGGAGCCACTGCGATGACCGCGTCCGACCTCCGCGCCCTGCACCACGGCCGCACCCCCGGCGATCCCCTGGTCCTCCCCGGCCCGTGGGATGCCGCGAGCGCCCGCGTCCTCGCCGACGCCGGATTCCCGGCTCTCGCCACCCCGAGCGCGGGGATCGCGGCGTCGCTGGGCCACGAGGACGGTGCGACGCCCGCCGCCGCGATGTTCGCGGCGGTGGCCAGGATCGCCCGCGCCGTCCCCGTGCCCGTATCGGCCGACATCGAGGCGGGGTACGGGCTGGCGCCGAAGGAGCTGGTGGAACGGCTGCTCGATGCCGGGGCCGTCGGCTGCAACCTGGAGGACTCGGTGGACGGGGTCCTGATGGATCCGCAGCGGCAGGCGGACCGGCTGGCGGAAGTGCGGGCCGTCGCCGGGGAGCGGCTCTTCGTCAACGCGCGTATCGACACCTATGTCCACGGCGTCCCGGAGGGCACGGACCAGGAGGCGGAGACCGTGCGGCGTGCGTTGCTGTACGCGGCCGCGGGCGCGGACTGTGTCTATCCGATCCTCGCCCCGCCCGAGGCGCTCCCCCGCCTGGCCGCCGCCGTGCCCGTACCGCTCAACGCCCTTGCCCTGCCGGACGGTCCGGGCCCTCGGCGGCTCGGGGAGCTGGGCGCCGCCCGGATCACCTTCGGTCCCGGGCTCCAGCACCGGGCGATGGCGGCCCTGCGCCGGATCGCCGACGAGCTGCGGGCGGACTGACCACCGGACTGACCGCTCGCCCACCGAGGCGAAGCCCATCGAGGCGAAGCCCACCTCGGGAACGCGAACGCCCCCGGCAGCGACTGCTGCCGGGGGCGGAGGCGTACCCGCGAACGGGTGGGTGGATCAGATGAGGCCGAGCTCGCGGACCGCGTCGCGCTCCTCGGTGAGCTCCTTCACCGACGCGTCGATGCGCGCACGGGAGAACTCGTTGATGTCCAGGCCCTGGACGATCTCGTAGGCGCCGTCCTTCGTGGTGACGGGGAACGACGAGATGATGCCCTCGGGCACACCGTACGAGCCGTCCGACGGGATGCCCATGGAGGTCCAGTTGCCCTCGGCGGTGCCATTGACCCAGGTGTACACGTGGTCGATGGCGGCGTTCGCGGCGGAGGCGGCCGAGGACGCGCCACGGGCCTCGATGATCGCGGCGCCGCGCTTGGCGACGGTCGGGATGAAGGAGTCGGCCAGCCAGGCCTCGTCGTTGACGAGCTCGGCGGCGTTCTTGCCGGCGACCTCCGCGTGGAAGATGTCCGGGTACTGGGTGGCCGAGTGGTTGCCCCAGATCGTCAGCTTCTTGATGTCGGAGACGGCGGCACCGGTCTTGGCGGCCAGCTGCGAGATCGCGCGGTTGTGGTCGAGACGGGTCATCGCGGTGAAGCGCTCGGCCGGTACGTCCGGGGCGGCGGCCTGCGCGATGAGCGCGTTGGTGTTGGCCGGGTTGCCGACGACGAGGACCTTGATGTCGTCCGCGGCGTTGTCGTTGATCGCCTTGCCCTGCGGCTTGAAGATGCCGCCGTTGGCGGAGAGCAGGTCGCCGCGCTCCATGCCCTTGGTGCGCGGGCGGGCGCCGACGAGCAGGGCGACGTTCGCACCGGCGAAGCCGACGTTGGCGTCGTCGGTGATCTCGATGTTGCGCAGCAGCGGGAAGGCGCAGTCGTCGAGCTCCATCGCGGTGCCCTCGGCGGCCTTCAGGCCCTGCGGGATCTCCAGGAGACGCAGGTTGACCGGCACGTCCGGGCCGAGCAGGTGGCCGGAGGCGATGCGGAAGAGCAGCGCGTAGCCGATCTGGCCGGCTGCGCCGGTCACGGTGACATTCACGGGAGTGCGGGTCATGGCGATCTCCGTTAGACAGCTGGCGGTGGGGGCTCCTGGCCCCTGGTGCTGGACATCCCTGAATCTTGATGTGAAGAGATATCCAGCGGTCAGGCTATCCGACCCGGAACCCCGTGGCCGCCCGGCCCCCTGTGGCACCGCACACAACCGGTCACTCCCCGCTCACCCGGCACTCCGGCTCAGCCGGACGCCTCGGCCGTGCATCCCTTCGTGCCGGTCGCGAGGATGGCGCACGCCTTGACGTCGGCGATCCGCCGCACGGCGACCATCGGTGTGTACGTGTCCACCGCGGCGGACACCGTGCCGTCCTGCCCCGCCCCGCCCGCGCTGATCCGTACCGTGTCGCCGGCGGCAGCCTTGGAGATCCGGGCCCACGCCGAGGCGCAGGTCTTGCTGTAGCGCACCTCGACGAGGCTTCCGCCGACGGTGGCGCTGGAGATCGTACGGACGTGGTCGCCGCCGCAGCCCATCTTCTCGGGGTCCTGTCCGGCGCAGTCGGTGCCGCTGCAGCCGACCCCGGCCGGCAGCTTCGGCGCACTGGCCGTCGGCGACGGGGAGGAGTCGGCTGCCCTGTCGGCGTCGGAGTCGCCGCCGGAGCCGGTCAGCAGCACCACACCGGTCACCGCAAGCAGGACCACCACCGCGGCGGCGGCGACCACGAGCCGCTTCCGGCTGCTGCCGCCCTCCGGGCCCCGGCCGCCGTCGGCGTGCGGGGGCGGCTGCCCGGGTGCGCCGGCGAAGCCTCCGTGGACGTCGACCGCGGGCGGCAGCCCGGGACCCGCGCCCATCGCCGGTTCCGGCCGGGCCTGCGGCTGCTGCGGCAGCCTCGGGACGCTGCCGCGCTGGAGCGGTACGGACGGCGGGCGGCCCCCGTCGGTCACGCCCGGTGCGGTGCCCGCCCCGCCATCGGCCATGCCGACACCACCGGAGGGACGACTCCTGCCGTGACCGCGCGAAGGCTGCCCGTTCTCACCGAGCGCGGCCCGCGCCTGGGTTATCCGGATCGCTTCCATCGTCATGTCGTGGCGCATCTCGGCCCGGCTCCAGGCCCGCTCCGCCAGCTCCCACATGGTGTTGAGGTGCACGTGGTTGGTGCCCGTCACCTCGGCTAGCGCGACGATGGCGCCCCTGGGGGCGAGCAGCCGCCCGTTCAGATACCGCTCCCACGAGGTCTTGCTGTACCCCGTGCGGTCGGCCACTGCGGCGATGCTCAGGCCGCTGCGGTCGACGAGTCTGCGGAGCTGGCCCGCGAACTCGCGTACCTGTGGGTCGAGATCCTCCGGCAGTGCCTTCCAACGAGGCATTACTTCCCCCTACTTCCCACTTCACTTCGTATCGGCTTCCGCTGCCCCCGGGCACACCCGGGACATCGCACGCCGCCCTGCCCCCTGTCCGGAAGCGGTGGTCTCCCGTTCCGGACTACCCAGGTAGATGCGCGAACGCAGACTGCCAGTTCCTTCGGAGGGAGCGCACGGTTGCACTCGGAAGTCCGGCCCGCACCGTCGCGCGCCGCTGCCTCGCCCTGCCGGCCGTCTGCCCGGCCGTCTGCCCGGCCGTCTGCCCGGCCAGTCTGCCACCGTTGCCTGACGATCACACCGTGGCGGAATGGTCACTTCCGTGCCACAGGCCCCAGCCATCCCTTGAACAGGCGTGCCCCAACCACAAGGCTGGAACCAGGACGGGGCAAGGCCGCTCAAGTCGCCGTATTCCGGAGCTTTTCGCTCCGGCGTGCCCCGCCCCCGGTGTCCGTCCCTTCTCGGGGGAGGGGATGGACACCGGTTTCGCGGCCTGGCCGGCCGGGCGGGTTCAGCGGATCGTGAAGTGGACCGCGTTCTCCAGGAACGGGATGTCCAGCCACGGCTTGGGCTGCGCCATCATGGCCAGCATCACGATGAGGACGCCCAGCAGTCCGTACGTCACCAGGTCGGTGAAGCGGGAACGCACCGCGAGCATGCCCACCGAGGGGATCACGAGGCGGAGCACCGCACCCCCGACGAGCGCCACGCCGATCAGTATCGTGCCGATCCGGAAGGCCTCGGCGAAGGGGTCGGAGGCGACGATCAGCAGGCCGACCCCTGCCGTGCAGAGGACCGCGAGCAACGGCCACTGACGAGCGGGCGCCGGAGCGTCCCCGCCCGCCGCCCGGCCGCCGCCCTCGGGGCGCGCGGTGTCCTGGGTGAGCGACGTCCGCGACCGCCCCGCCACCGGGGCCGCGGCGGAACCGGGTGCCAGGTGACTGCCGGTGCGGCCCCCGTCCTGACCGTCACCGGACTCCGCTGACGCGCCGTCGCCCGGTTCCGCCGACGCGCCTCCGTCCTGCCCGACCGACCCGCCCTCGTCGGATTCGGCTGACACGGCGGCTCCGTCCTGGGCCGTTGACGCACCGTCGGCCGAAGCCTGTGCCGGGGCGTCGGCAGCACCGTCGGCCGGGGTCTCAGCAGCGCCGCCGGCGGGGACTCCGGCCGCGCCCCCGGCCTGATCGGCGGCCGGGCCGTCCGCAGCGGCCGCGGCCCGGTCGGCCGGACTCGTACCAGCACCCATGGGGTTCCTTCCGGTTCTGATCAGCCTGCGGACGGGGCGGAGTCGCGCTCGGCCGCCTCGACCACGTTGACGAGCAACTGGGCACGGGTCATCGGGCCGACACCGCCCGGGTTCGGCGAGATCCACGCGGCGACCTCGGCCACGCCCGGGTGGACGTCACCGACGATCTTGCCGTTCTCGTCCCGGCTGACGCCGACGTCGAGCACGGCCGCGCCCGGCTTCACGTCCTCGGGCTTGATGATGTGGGGCACCCCGGCGGCAGCGACGACGATGTCGGCCTGCCGCAGGTGGGCGGAGAGGTCACGGGTGCCGGTGTGGCACTGGGTGACCGTGGCGTTCTCGGACTTACGGGTCAGCAGCAGCGGGATCGAGCGGCCGATGGTGACACCGCGTCCGACGACCACGACATCCGCCCCGTTGATCTCCACACCGTGGTGACGGAGCAGCTGGACGACACCCTGCGGGGTGCAGGGCAGCGGGCCCGCCTCGTTGAGCACGAGCCGGCCGAGGTTCATCGGGTGCAGACCGTCGGCGTCCTTGGCCGGATCCATCAGTTCCAGGACGCGGTTGGTGTCGATCCCCTTGGGGAGGGGCAGCTGCACGATGTACCCCGTGCACTCGGGGTCGGCGTTGAGCTCGCGTACGACGTCCTCGATCTCCTCCTGGGTGGCGGTGTCGGGCAGTTCACGTTGGATGGAGCCGATGCCGACCTGGGCGCAGTCCTTGTGCTTGCCGTTCACGTACCACCTGCTGCCCGGGTCGTCCCCGACCAGCAGGGTTCCCAGGCCGGGGGTGACACCCCGGGCCTTGAGGGCCGCCACGCGGACGGTGAGATCGGACTTGATCGCGGCTGCGGTGGCTTTGCCATCGAGAATCTGGGCAGTCATGGGGGCATTCTCGCGGATGACCCCGCCCACGGACCAATTCCCGGTGCACCCGTGGACACAAGGTTGCAATTGGACAACTTCCCCTGCCCGCAGCTGGACAACCTTATGATCCGCTTATAACGATGAAGGCCGCAGTGCCGCAGATGTACCCGGGGGGCGGACCGCTGACCTTTTCTTTCCTCCGCGCGGCCGCATTCGTCCCCGTACGTCCCCGTTGGAGGAACACCCCAGATGAGCTTTGGCGACCCGAACCCGAACAACCCCTACGGACAGCAGCCGGGCCAGCCGCCGCAGGGCCAGCCGGGATACGGCTACCCGCAGCAGTCTCCCCAGGGCGTGCCGCCGCAGGGCCAGCCCGGCTACGGCTACCCGCAGCAGCCCGGCGGTCCCCAGGGACAGCCCGGTTACGGCTACCCGCAGCAGTCCGGTATGCCGCAGGGCCAGCCCGGTTACGGCGGCATGCCGCCGTTCGCCGGGTGGTGGAGCCGTTTCGCCGCGATCCTCCTCGACTGCATCGTCATCGCCGTCCCGTACGGCATCCTCGTCGGCATCGGTGCCGGTATCGGCGGCGGTGCGGGTTCCGCGATAGCCATGCTCGGCATTCTTGTCGGCATCGGTCTCGGCCTCTTCAAGCTCTACAAGGAGGGCACCACCGGGCAGTTCATCGGCAAGAAGGCCCTCGGCATCAGCCTGCTGCGCGAGGCCGACGGCCGGCCCCTGGGCTTCGGTATGGCCTTCGTCCGCTACCTCGCCCACTTCGTGGACAGCGTCGCCTGCTACATCGGCTGGCTGTGGCCGGCATGGGACCCGAAGAAGCAGACGTTCGCGGACAAGATCTGCTCCACCGTGGTGGTCAAGGTCGGCTGACCTTCCTCCCGGACGGACCCGAGGGCCGTAACTCCACGCGATCCGCGCGGAGTTACGGCCCTCGGTCGTGCGGCGGGAAGTGTGCCCGCAGCCCGGACGGCTCAGTGGAAGAAGTGCCGGGTGCCCGTGAAGTACATCGCCACGCCCGCCTTCTTCGCGGCCTCGACGGCCAGCTCGTCGCGGACCGAACCACCCGGCTGCACCACGGCCTTGACGCCGGCGCCGGTCAGGATCTCCAGCCCGTCAGGGAAGGGGAAGAAGGCGTCGGAGGCCGCGTACGCGCCCCGCGCCCGCTCCTCGCCCGCCCGCTCGACGGCGAGCTTCGCGGAGTCGACACGGTTGACCTGACCCATGCCCACACCGACCGAGGCGCCGTCCTTGGCGAGCAGAATCGCGTTGGACTTGACCGCGCGGCACGCCTTCCACGCGAAGGAGAGCTCCCTGAGCTCGTCGGCGGAGAGCGCCTCGCCGGTGGCGAGCGTCCAGTTGGCCGGGTCGTCGCCGTCGGCCTGGAGGCGGTCGGTGACCTGGAGCAGCGCACCGCCGTCGATCGGCTTGACCTCGACCTCGGCCGACGGGGCCTCGGGGCAGCGCAGCACGCGGATGTTCTTCTTGCGGGACAGGACCTCGACCGCGCCGTCCTCGTACGCCGGGGCGACGATGACCTCGGTGAAGATCTCCGCGACCTGCTCGGCCATGGCGACGGTCACCGGCCGGTTGACGGCGATGACCCCGCCGTACGCCGACAGCGGGTCACAGGCGTGCGCGTTGCGGTGCGCCTCTGCGACGTCGTCGGCGATGGCGATACCGCACGGGTTGGCGTGCTTGATGATCGCGACGCACGGCTCGGCGTGGTCGTACGCGGCCCGGCGCGCGGCGTCGGTGTCCGTGTAGTTGTTGTACGACATCTCCTTGCCGTGCAGCTGCTCGGCACCGGCCAGACCACCGGCGCCGGCGGTGTAGAGCGCGGCGGGCTGGTGCGGGTTCTCGCCGTAGCGCAGGACGTTCTTGCGCTCGTACGTCGTACCGAAGAAGTCGGGGAAGCCCGAGTCGTCGGCGGCGGCGTAGTCGGCCGCGAACCAGGACGCGACGGCCACGTCGTACGCGGCGGTGTGCTGGAAGGCCTCGGCGGCGAGCCGCTTGCGGGCGGTCAGGTCGAAGCCGCCGGCCTTGACGGCGGCCAGCACGTCGGCGTAGCGCTCGGGGCTGGTGACGACGGCCACCGACGGGTGGTTCTTGGCGGCGGCGCGGACCATGGAGGGGCCGCCGATGTCGATCTGCTCCACACACTCGTCGGCCGAGGCGCCGGAGGCGACGGTCTCCTTGAACGGGTAGAGGTTCACGACCACCAGGTCGAACGGCTCCACGCCGAGCTCGGCGAGCTGCTCGCGGTGGGCTTCCAGGCGCAGGTCGGCCAGGATGCCGGCGTGGACGCGCGGGTGCAGCGTCTTGACGCGGCCGTCGAGGCACTCGGGGAAACCGGTCAGCTCCTCGACCTTGGTGACCGGCACACCGGCGGCCGCGATCTTCCCGGCGGTGGAGCCGGTGGAGACCAGCTCGACGCCGGCCTCGTGCAGACCGCGGGCGAGGTCTTCGAGCCCCGTCTTGTCGTAGACACTGACCAGGGCGCGGCGGATGGGCTTATTCACCGACATGATCGAGATGAACCTTTCGTCCCTCAATGCGATAGCCGTCACGGGCGAGCCGCCCCACGGCCTCGACGAGCAGCTGGCGCTCGACTTCCTTGATGCGTTCATGGAGAGCTGCTTCGCCCTCCGGGGTGTCCTCTTCGGTCACCTCGACCACGCCCTGCGCGATGATCGGACCGGTGTCGACGCCGTCGTCGACGAAGTGGACGGTGCACCCGGTGACCTTCACGGCGTACGCGAGCGCGTCGCGTACGCCGTGGGCACCGGGAAAGCTGGGGAGCAGGGCGGGGTGGGTGTTGATGAACCGGCCGCCGAACCCGGCGAGGAACTCCTTGCCCACGATCTTCATGAAACCGGCGGACACCACGAGGTCCGGGCGGTGCGCGGCGGTGGCCGCGGCGAGGGCCGCGTCCCACTCCGGCCGCGAGGCGTGGTCCCTGACCCGGCACACGAAGGTGGGAATTCCGGCCCGTTCGGCACGCTCGAGACCGGCAATACCGTCGCGGTCCGCACCGACCGCGACCACCTGGGCGCCGTACCCCTCGGGGTCGTCGCCGATCGCGTCGAGCAGGGCTTGGAGGTTCGTACCGGAACCGGAGACCAGCACCACCAGGCGGGCCGGAGCGGCGGAGGAGAGCGGGGAGGCCACGGCTGGGCCCTTTCTCGCGTGTGGAGCGGTTCGAAGCGGCCGGACCGCCTGCCGCATCGCGGGAGCAGCGGCACGGCGGCCATGCTGTTTGTGCGGTCGTACGAAAGAATCACGCACCGCGATACGGGGAACTCTACGAACGAGCCGACCGTCAGCAACGATACCGGCACCTTGCGAGGCCCTTGCGTGACGGGGGTGAGGGACCGGCGGGACTCCGGCTCGGACACGAGCGGGCGGTCCGGGTGGCAGCTGTCGGCCACCACGCCTGTACTCCCAGCTTTCGGCCCCTCCTCGCCGGGAGGTAGCGTCAGGTGACAGCGAACCGTCCACAGGGCGGAAATGACGAGATGGGGAAGACGTTCACCATATGCCGGACCGACGCCGCCGCACCGCCTTCCGCCACCCGCTGCCCGAGCGGACCTCACTGCTGATGCGGGAGCGCCAGTCCCCCACGCCGGGCTCTTCCTCTTCCTCCCCCTCCTCCCCTTCCTCCTCTGCGCCGTCGGGGTCCTCCGGATCCGGCCCCGAGGACGACAACCCCTTCGCGCCGCCGCCGGAGAACCGTCCCGACCAGCCGTGGCAGCCGCGCCGCCCGGCCAACGGCGGCGACGGCAACGGCGAGGACAACGGGGACGGCGGGGGTGCGCCCGAGGACGGATCCCAGGACAACCGCCCCGTCTGGGGCAGCCAGTGGAGCAGCCACCAGCCCGGACGCCAGAGCGGCGGCTTCGGCGGCGGGCCCGGCGGATCCACCGGGCCGAACGGGCAAGGCGGCGGCAGGGGTGGCCCGGAGGGCAGCTCCGGGCGTATGCGCTGGGACCCGACCGATCCCGTCCAGCGCCGCGCACGCTATGCGCTGCTCGCCGGCATGTGGGCGTTCTTCTTCGCGATCTTCGATCTCCCGGAGATCGCCCTGCTGCTCGGTGCGCTCGCGACCTACTGGTCGATCAGCGCGCTCCGCGCCAAGCCGAAGGAGTCGTCGGCGACAGGCGCTGCGGCCCGCCCGGACCCCTTCGGGCCGGGGCCGGCCCAGGTCACCGAGTCCGGTCCGGCTGCGGGGCCGGACCAGACACCAGCGGCCCCCTCGGCCGCACCCGGCGCACCGGTCGCCACCTCCGCCCAGCGCGGCAGCCGTCAGCAGAAGACCGCCGCCGTCAGCGGTCTGGTGACTGCGCTGGTCGCCCTGGCGATCGTCGGTACGTCGTTCACCGTGCAGCTGGTCTACCGGGACTACTACACCTGCGTGAACGACGCCCTCACCAAGTCGGGCCAGCTGTCGTGCAACGATCTGCTGCCCAAGCCGCTGGAGCCCCTCTTCGGCGTCAAGAAGTAGCGTCCGGCGGGCTGACCGGTCCGGCCTCCGCCGGCCGGTCCGCCCGCTCGTCGGCCGCCGCGTGCCAGGGGTCGGTCGGCAGGAAGTCGTACAGCTCCAGGTCCTCGTCGCCCGGGCCGCCCCCGCCGGAGACGATTCCGGAGCCGGGTGCGAGCACGGATACGGAGCCTTGGCCGGGTACCGGATCCGCCTCGGTCCCCCCGCTCTCCTGTTCCGCCTTCGGGCCGCCCCGCCGCGGCCACCACCTGCGGCCGGCCGATGCCGCCGACCCTTCCTTCGCCTCCCCCTGCCTCCTCTTCGCCGCATCCGCTCCCGCCGCCGGCTGCTCGGGGGCGGTGCGTCCACGCAGTCGCCAGGCCCGCAGCAGCAGCGCCGCCGGGACGCCGAGCGCCGCCGTCCAGACCAGGGCCGCCGCCCCCGTCAGCCACCACACGGGGCCGAACTCCGACAGCGCCCGGGTCCCCAGCGGCCCCCCGGCCGCCGCCGCCAGCAGCGCCGCACCGATCCCGCATCCCACCGCCCCCAGTACGACGGCGAGCACGGTCTCCCGCATGCTCCAGGCCTCCTCGCGCTCGCCGTGGGCGGGGGCCGCACGTCGTACGGTGAACCAGGCGACCGTCAGCGCCGCCGCCACCGGGACCGCCGCGGTCGCCCAGTTCAGCGGCGCCCCCGCGCCCTCGGCCGGCATCGCGGCCAGCAGCGGGAAGTCCGGCAGCGCCGGGCGGCCCTCGAAGGCGACCGGGCCGACCGTGGACGCCGTCCCGAGCGCGAATCCGGGCCCGAGCCCGTAGGCCGCGCCCCACACCGCCGCGTTCGGCACTAGCAGCAGCGCCAGGAACAGCACCGCGAACCGTCCGGCCCAGTCGCCGGAGAGTCGCAGGAACGAGTCCTGGACCGGATCCGCGTGCCACACCAGCGCCGCCGCCACCACGAGTGCGCCGCCGCCCAGCAGGACCATCACCCCGGCGGCCGCCGACCGGCCCACCACCTCCGCCCGTCGCGCGAACCGGGATCGCGCCATCGCCTCGTGCAGCCGCACCGGCGCCCAGGACGGCGGCGGTCCGAGCGGGCGCCCCGAGGCCGTCCAGACCCCGGCCGCCGCCGCTGCCGCCACCACCGGGACCGAGGGGAACAGCAGGGACAGCGGCTCGGCGGACATCGAGGCGCCCCGCGCATAGAGCGCGACCGCACCCCCCACCAGCAGGTATCCGCCCGTCACCAGGCCGAACGCGGCCCGTGGCGAGGGAGCGCCACGTCCCTCGTCGGGCTCCAGCACATCCCGGGCCGCCCGGTGCACCAGCCAGACCGGCAGGGCACCCAGCAGCAGCGGGACGACGCCCACGGGGGCCGGGGCCCCCGTCAGGGTGTCGGTTCTGATCAGTTCGGCGCCGTGGGCGAGCAGCCAGAGGCCGGCGGCCGTGTGGAAGGCCTCGACGGGGCCGCTGTCGGAGGCCGGGGAGCTGATCCAGAGCACCATGACGAGCACGGCGATGGAGCCCAGTCCGAGCCCCGCGGCAAGCGCCCCGCGCAGCAGCGCCGAGGCCAGAACGGCGGGTCGTCCCTGCTCTGCCGACAACGACGGGCTGCGTTCGGTCACTTGGGTCACGCCGCCATGCTCCCAACGACACGCGCTTAATCCATGTAACGGGCGAATGACCGCTGTGTCGCTCAATATACGTTTATGTACTTTTTCACCCAGTGCAGGCCGGGCGGGGAGCATTCATGACACAGAGCACGACCGGCACGGCAGCCGCCCATCCGCTCCCGTCACCCAAGGAGCGCCGCAGGCTGCGGGAGGCGAAGTCACTGAGTGAGGAGCAGGTCGCAGCGGCCGTCGGGGTCACCCGGGCCACGGTCCGGGCCTGGGAGACGGGCCGCACCAGTCCGCGCGGGCGCAAGCGCGAGGCGTACGCCCGGCTGATCGGAACCGCCGATCCACAGCCCGCACCACCCGCCGAAAGCGTCAAGCCCGACACCCCGAACACGCGGTCGAAGGCTGCCGTCGAACGGGAGTCCCTCCCGCCGGCGCCCGCCTCATCCGTACAGCAGGCCGAACCGGCGGCTCCCTCCACGCAGCCGGCGACGCCGTCACCCGGGTCCCGCCCGCCGACCCCCGTCGAAGCCACCGGGAGCGAGGGAGTCATGGCCACGACCGATCCCGGCATCACACCTGAGCCACCTGGAGCAGCAGCGGCGGCAGAGGCGCCCGAAGACCCTGCCGGGGCCGGAGACCCTGCGGGGACCGAGGCCGGAGCCGGGCCCACACCCGACGAGGCGTTCGACGCCCTGTACCGGCACACCGCCGCCGCACTGTTCCGCCAGACCTATCTGCTGACCGGCCGCCGCAGCCTCTCCCGCGAGGCCGTCGCCAAGGCCTTCGATCTCGCCTGGCAGCGCTGGCCGGAGGTGGCCGTGGACCGGGACCCGGTGGGCTGGGTGCGGGCGGCCGCCTACGAGCACGCGATGTCGCCGTGGCACCAGCTGCGCCGCGAACACCGCCACCCCGATCCGCCGCCCGAGGCGGCCGGCCCCCGCGCACTGCTCGACGCGCTGCTGGCCCTGCCGCCCTCGTACCGGCGCACGCTGCTGCTCCACGACGGTGTCGGTCTCGGGCTGCCCGAGACCGCGGCGGAGACGGAAGCGAGCACCCCGGCGGCTGCCGGGCGGCTGATGACCGCTCGGGCGGCCGTCGCCGAGCAGCTGCCCGAGCTCGCGACGTCCGCGACACCGGACGAACAGTCCGCACTGCTGCACGAGAAGCTGGGCACCCTCGCCCTCGCCCAGCCCGCGTCCTCACTGCCTGTCCCGGAGCTGATCCGTACGGGCAGCGAGCGCAAGGCCCAGCTCTGGACCCGGGCGGCCATCGCGTTCACCGTGCTGCTGATCGGCCTGACGCTGATCACGCTGGCCACGGCCCCGAGGAAGTACGAGACACCCCAGTCGCCCGCGCAGAAGGTCGGCGGGGTGCCTCCGCTCGGAGGTCCGCAGAAGCTCACGCCTCAGGACAAGAAGCTGCAGAAGAAGCTCGGCGGCGAGCTCGTGAACGGTCCGGCCCGGCTGGTCCCCGGGGTGCACTGAGCCGGGGTGCACCGAGCGGGGTGCACCGCGCCGGAGCGCCGCGCCGGAGCGCCGCGCCGGAGCGCCGCGCCGGAGCGCCGCGCACAAGGA
>NZ_JBHVWF010000164.1:0-16400 GCF_042882365.1 Streptomyces sp. NPDC058221
GCCGACGGGCCCGCCACCGGTACACTCCGGTGGCGGGCCCTTCGGCTTCGTCGCGGTCAGACGGTTCCGGGCGCCGGGGGCTCCTCGCCCAGCAGGACCCGGCGCACCACGCGCTCGGCGGCGCGGCCGTCGTCGTACGGGCAGAACCTGGCGCGGAAGGCCTTCAGCAGCGCCTCGTTTGCCGGGCTGTCCCAGCTGCCGTCGGTGAACGCCTCTGCCAGCTCCTGCGTGGTCGTCGCGACGGCACCCGGGGTCTCGCCGGGCTTGCCGGAGAGCAGGTCGAAGACGACACCGCGGACCGTGCGGTACGTCTCCCAGTCCGGGGCGTGCACCACGATCGGGCGGTTCAGATGCGCGTAGTCGAACATCACCGACGAGTAGTCCGTGATCAGCGCGTCGGCCGCCAGGCAGAGGTCCTCGATCCGCGGGTGATCGCTGACGTCGATGATCTGCGGGTTGTCGGGGAGCCCGGCGCCGCCGTAGAAGTAGTGCGCACGCACCATGACCACGGTGTCCGGGCCCACGGCCTCGCAGAACTGCGCCAGGTCCAGGCGGCTGGTGAAGCCGGACTCGTAGTCGCGGTGGGTGGGCGCGTACAGCAGGGCGCGCTGGCCGGGGCGGATGCCGAGGCCTTCGCGGATCGTGTCGATCTGCTCCTGCGTCGCCGTCGCGAAGACGTCGTTGCGGGGGTAGCCCGTCTCCAGCGAGCGCGCGGCGCTCGGGTAGGCGCGGGACCACACCTCGGTGGAGTGCGGGTTGGCGGAGACGCTCCAGTCCCACCGGTCGACGCGCTTGAGCAGCCGGTCGAAGTTGAGCCCCTGCGCGGCCGCCGGGTAGTTCTGCTGGTCCATCCCCATGATCTTCAACGGGGTGCCGTGGTGGGTCATCACGTGGATCTGGCCGGGACGCTTGACCAGGTGGTCGGCGAAGTTCACGTTGTTGAAGAAGTACGTGGCACGGGCCAGCGCCGCCCAGTAGCGGCGGGTGCCGGGCACCACGTAGTCGATGCCCTTGGGCAGCGAGTCCACCTGGTTCTTGGAGACCACCCAGACCCCGTGGATGTCGGGAGCCAGCTCCTGGGCCTTGCGGTAGATCGCCTCGGGGTTGCAGCTCACGCCGCGGTTCCAGTACGCCGCGTAGACGGCGAGCTTGGGGTCCAGCGGAAGCTTGCGCTGCGCCTTGTAGTAGCGCGAGGTGAACTGCTTCTTGGCCTTCGCACGCGCCGTGGTGGGCGCGGAGCGCAGACCCCGGCGGGTGGCGAGGGCGGTGTCGAGGGCGCCGAGCGTGGCGTACTTCCCGCCGCTCATCAGCTGCGGGCGGAGCCCCTTGGCGCCGCCGGGGAACTTGAAACCGTCGGGACGGTGGGCGCTGTGGAACGAGGCGACGGCGCTGACGTACTGCCTGCGGCGCTTGGTCACCGACGGGTACGCGGACAGCAGCTCCTGGACGGCGCGGTCGAAAAGCAGTCCGCGGACCGGCTTCAAGGCCGGGCGCGCCTCGATGAACGTCATCAGCTCCGCGTAGGCCTCGACCAGCTCCAGCGGCGTCGAGCCGGCCGAAGGCTCGGCCTCGTCCGCGAGACCGGGCAGATAGCGCTGCTGGCGGTGTTCCACACAGGCGGTGCCCAGTGTGGCGACGGAGCCGGCGACGGCGAGCGTCTTCAGCGCGTACATGCGCTCACCGTGCTGGCCGGGGCCGAAGGACAGGCTCTCGCGCTCGGCGACGGTGCGGCGGACCGCCCGGTTCCAGGAGACGGGCGCGATGTCCAGGAGGTCGTGCCGCCCGGCCAGGGTGTGCGGGCCCGCGGGCATCTCGCTCAGCAGCTCCAGCGACCGGGTCGTCCGGGTCTTGCCGCGGAACGGGCGCTTGCGGTGGCCGAAGACCAGCACGTCGGGGTCACCGGTGGAGTCCAGCCGGTCCACGATCTCCTGCAGCGCGTGCGGCAGGTGGATGTAGTGCCCCTCCAGGAACAGGAGATAGTCACCGCTCGCCCGCTCGGCACCGGCGTTGCGCCGGCCGTGGGCTCCCGCGCCCTCGGGCAGGTGGATGGCCTGGACCCGGCTGTCGCGTGCGGCGAACTCGTCCAGCACCAGACCGGAGCCGTCCGGGGCGCCGTCATCCACACCGATCACCTCGATGTCCGTGAAGGACTGCGAGAGCACCGACTCCAGGCACTCGCGCAGACTTCCTCGGGCGCGGCGGACGGGGATGATGACACTCAGCCGGGGCATACAGACTCTTTCTCGGACTGTGCGTACTGGGGCGGCACACAGATTACTGCGGGGCGCTCAGCAGAACGGGCAGGGGGCTGACAAGGGTGCGACGGTCGGGGAGCAGGCGGGTCGGGCCCTGGCGGGGCGGCCGGTCGGCCGAAGCCATCCGGTCCATGGACATGGACACGGTGATTCCGGTCGGAACCGGTGGACACCACACTCTGCCGTCGATGTGGTCGACCGCACGGCTGATGAAGGCCCCACTTATCATACTACCCAGGCTCTTAAGTGAACCTTGGACATCCCGGGGCTCGCGGGCCCGGGGCGCCCCAGGGGGCGCGTGCGGGGCAGCCCGTGGTGCCGGTGGACTGCCCCGTGTGGACGCGTACAGACGTGCGAGGGCGTGGATCGCGCCCGGCCGGCTACTTGACCGCGCCCGCCATGACGCCGGAGACGAACTGGCGCTGGAAGGCGAAGAACACCGCCAAGGGGATCACCATCGAGACGAAGGCGCCGGGTGCCAGTACGTCGATGTTGTTGCCGAACTGCCGTACCTGCTGCTGGAGTGCGACCGTGATGGGTGGCGAGTCGGAATCCGCGAAGATCAGGGCGACCAGCATGTCGTTCCACACCCACAGGAATTGGAAGATGCCGAGCGAGGCGATAGCCGGCCCGCCCAGCGGCATCACGACCCGGGTGAAGAGCCGGATCTCGCCCGCCCCGTCCAGCCGGGCCGCCTCCAGCAGCTCCCGCGGGATCTCCGCGAAGAAGTTGCGCAGGAGGAAGATCGCGAAGGGCAGCCCGAAGGCGGTGTGGAAGATGATCACGCCGAAGGTCGTCTCGAAGATGCCGACCGCGCCGAAGAGCTTGGAGACCGGGATCAGCGCGACCTGCACCGGGACCACCAGGAGCCCCACCACGACCAGGAACCACCAGTCGCGGCCCGGGAAGTCCATCCAGGCGAAGGCGTATCCGGCGAGCGATCCGATCACCACGACCAGCACCGTCGACGGAACGGTGATCATGATCGTGCTCAACAGCGAGTCGGTGAACGTCGAGTTGTCGAGCAACCGGGAGTAATTGTCGAGGGTCACCTCGGACGGCGCGGTGAAGATCTTCCACCAGCCGGTCGCAGCGATCTTGTCCGCACTGCGCAGCGAGGACAGGAAAAGACCGACGGTGGGCATCAGCCAGAACAGGGCCACCAGGATCAGCACGACCCGCATCACGCCGCCGCCGGCCAGTGCCGCGATCCGGGCGCCGAGCGACCGGCCGGACTTCGCCGCGCCGGTGTCCGGGGCGGTGCCCGCCCCGGCGGGCGGGGCCGTGGTCGAGGGTGTCGTCATCGGCGCCCCTCCTTCCGTATCCGCCTGATGTTGAAGAGCATCACCGGGACCACCAGCAGCAGCAGGAGCACGGCGATGGCGCTGCCGATCCCCAGGTCCGCGTCCGTGCCGAACGAGGACCGGTACAGCTGGAGCGCCAGCACGTTCGCGTCGTCCTGCGAGGAGCCCGGCGCGATGATGAAGACCAGGTCGAAGACCTTCAGGACGTTGATCATCAACGTCACCAGCACCACCGCGAGGACCGGGGCGAGCATCGGCACCGTGATCCGGCGGAACACCTGCCACTCGTTGGCCCCGTCGACCCGGGCCGCTTCGAGGAGTTCGCGCGGCAGGCCCGCCAGGCCGGCCGCGATGAGCACCATGGCGAAGCCCGCCCACATCCAGACGTAGCTGCCGATGATGCCGGGCGTCACGAGGGTCGGCCCGAGCCAGTCGACGCCGTTGTACGGCTCCTTGAAGTTGGAGGCCGGGAGCCGGAGTTCGGCGCCGTCCGCCGAGGCGGGCAGCGTGAACGTACCGTCGGCCCCCGCGGTGGCCGATGCGACCAGCTTGCCGCCCTTGACGGCCTCGACCTTGATGCCCTTGAGTCCCAGCTCCTCGGCGTCGATGACGTTGGGCTTGCCGCCGCCGCCCTTGGTGAAGTCCAGCCAGGCGGTGCCGGTGATTTTCCCGTCGTTGACCGCCTCCGGGGCCCGTGCGGGCTTCGCGTCGCCCGGCATCTTCGCGGGCAGCACGCCGACCAGGGGCAGCTGGACCGGCTCACCGGCCCGGACCGGCGCCTTCGTCACGAAGGAACCGCCGCCCGCCGCCTTCAGCGGATGGACGGGCAGGGGATGCGCCTTGGGGAAGCCCGCCGACGCGGCGAACGTGTCGTGCACGCCCACCGCCACGGCGTTGGCGACCCCGCGCTCCGGCGCCTGGTCGTACACCAGCCGGAAGATGATGCCCGCGGCGAGCATCGAGATCGCCATCGGCATGAAGACAATCAGCTTGAACGCCGTGCCCCAGCGGATCCGTTCCGTCAGCACCGCGAAGATCAGACCGAGAGCGGTGGAGACGGTCGGCGCGAGGACCACCCAGATCGCGTTGTTCTTGACCGCCGTACGGATGGTGTCGTCCGTGAACAACGCCTTGTAGTTGTCGAATCCGGCGAAACCGTTGCCCGACTGGTCGAAGAACGACCGGTAGACGGAGTACACGATCGGATACACCACGAGCGCGCCGAGCAGCACCAGCGCGGGCGCCAGGAACAGCGCCGCGATGACCCTGCGGGTGCCGGTCACGCTCCGGCGGCTGCGCACCGGGCCGTTGGGAGGCTGTCCGGCGGGTGACTGCCCGGACGGCTTGCGGGGGGCGGGGACCGAGGTCCCGCCGGACCGTTGCGTATCGGCGGGGGGCACCTCGTCGGCGCCCCCCGCTGCGGCTGTCGTCATCGCGTCAGCTCTTGTACGCCTTGGCCGCGTCGGACTCCAGCTTCGCTTGAGTCCCCGCGATGTCCTTCGGGTTCTTCAGGAAGTCCTGGAGGCTCTTCCACTCACCCTTGCCGGGCGTCCCGCCGAACGACTGCGGGGCCTGGTCGGACATGTCGAACCGGACGGCGTCACCGGCCGCGATCAGCGCCTTCGCGATCGTGCGCTGCACCTCGTTGGGGTAAGCGGCCACGTCCAGGGCCTTGTTGGGCGAGATGAAACCGCCCTGCTCGGCCGCGATCTTCGCGGCGTCGGCGGAGGCCAGCCAGGTCAGCAGGGCCTGGGCGCCCTTGCTGTCCTTCAGTGCCACCGCCGCGTCCCCGCCGGTCACCACGGGCGACTCGGCGCCGACCGCGGGGAACGGGAACACCTTGGCATCCGTACCGATCTTGGCCTTGGTCTGCTGGATGTTGACACCGACGAAGTCGGCCTCGAAGACCATCGCGCCCTTGGGCTGGTCACCGCCGGTGAAGGTCTGGGTGACCGAGGCCGGGAACTCCGTCTGGAGTGCGCCGTCGGCGCCGCCCGCGATCAGGGAGGGCTTCCCGAAGAGCTGCGCGAGCGTGGTCAGCGCGTCCTTGACGGACGGGTCCGTCCACTTGATCTTGTGCTGGGCCAGCTGGTCGTACTTCTCCGGGCCCGCCTGGGAGAGGTAGATGTTCTCGAACCAGTCGGTGAGCGTCCAGCCGTCCGCGCCGGCGACCGAGACCGGGGTGACGCCCGAGGCGGACACCGTCTCGGCGGTCGCCAGGAAGTCCTTCCAGGTCTTCGGCTCGGCCGCCCCCGCGTTCTCGAACGCCTTGGTGTTGTACCAGACCAGGGACTTGTTGGCGGCCTTGAAGTACACGCCGTACTGGGTGCCGTCCACCGCGCCCAGGTCCTGCCAGACCTTGGAGTAGTTCTTGGCCAGCTGGGCCTTCGCCTCGGCGCCGGCGGGCTTCGCCCACTTCTTCGCGACGGCCTGCTGGATCGCACCCACCTGCGGGATCATCGCGACGTCCGGCGGCTGACCGCCCGCGATCTTCGTACCGAGGAAGTTGACGATCGGGTCCTGCGCCGGGACGAAGCTGACCTCCGCCCCCGTGCGCTTCTCGAACTCCTTGAGAACCTTGACGAAGTTGGCCTGCTCCGGTCCGGTCCAGACCGCGGCGACCGAGATCTTCTCGCCGTCCAGTTTCGGCAGTACGACACTCGACGCCTTGTCCTTGCTCCCCTCGGAGCCGCCCCCGTCGGTCTTTCCCTTTCCGCCGTCACCGTCGTCGCCGCAGCCCGTGAGGGCCAGCGCGCCGATGGCTGTGAACACCAAGGCCGCCCTGCGAACCCGAAGCGTTGTGCGCATCCCTGCCCCGTCTCTCCTGTGCGCGTGCACTGACCGGCAGCGGTCGGACTCCCGATGGTGCCGGCCGTTCATCACGTCGTCGTGTGCGCACAGTCCTACGCCCGGCGTCCGGGCGCCGCAATACCGCCATCGGGCCCAACTCGATGATCGTGATGGGCTCGTGACGTCAGGTCAGCGGCGGCGTCCGGAGAGCGGGGGCGACCGGCCCGTGGCCCCTCAGGGGTGAACGGGGGCCAGGGGCGCCAGCGGCTCGGCGTTCACCGAACGCGCCGCCCGCTCCAGCGCGCTGGCCAGCAGCGCCAGATCCGTCGGCCCGTTGCCCAGTTCGCGCACCGGGCGGCGGGTGGGCGGATCGCCCATCCGCTCCCATTCCAGCGGTACGACCGTGGGCCGCAGCGTCGCCGTACGCGGGATGCGGCCCGAGACCCGGCCGCCCTGGAACGGCGTCACCCGCCCGTCGGGATGGCCGAGCCGGCCGCGGCCCGGCGCCGGATCGTCCGGCGAGGGCGGGACGACGGGCGGATCGAGCACGACCCGCAGCCGGGCCCCGCGCGCCAGATCGGTGTCCTCCGTGCGGTCCGGGCGGGCGGAGGCCGCGACCAGGTGGACGCCGAGCCGGCCGCCCTCCCTGGCCACGGCCTCCAGCGCCCGGACGACCGAACCGGCGGCCGGCCGGCCCGGGCTGCCGAGCGCCGGGGCGATCAGTGCGTCGAAGTCGTCCACGAGCACGACGAGTCTGGGCAGCGGCGAGGGCCCCGGCTCCGGCGGACGGGCCGCGAAGGGCCGCAGATGCAGTGTGCCGCTCGTCCGTGAGTCCACATCACCCCGCTGCTCGGCCGGGCTCGACGGCCGCCGGCCGACCATGCGACGCGCCACCTCGGGCCTGCTGTGCCATTCGGTGAAGTCGAGCCCGCCCAGGAGCTCGGCCCGGCGCTTCAGCTCGGCGCCCAGCGCCTGGCCGAACTCCCGCATCCTGACCGGGTCGGACGCCACCAAGTGCGTGAACACATGCGGGAGTTCGGTACAGGGGCGCAGGCTCTCGCCACGCTCGCCCCCGGCGCCGTCGACCAGCAGGATGCCGAGCCGGTCGGGCCGGGCGGCGGCGGCCAGCGACGCGGCGACGGCCCTCAGCAGCTCGGTACGACCGCTGCCGGTCGGCCCCTCGATGAGCAGGTGCGGCCCCTCGTCGACGAGGTCCAGACTCACCGGTCCCCGGGGTCCGGCCCCGAGCACCACGACCGGCCGCCCGGCGAACACGGACGCGCTCCCGTCGGCTGCGGCCGGCGCACCCGCTGCCGGGCGGGAAGCGGCTTCCGCAGCCGCGCCGCCCGGTCCGGAGGACGTGCGGGCGGCGACCCGGGGGCCATCACCCTGTCGTGGCCCGCTGACCCGGTTCGCAGAGCCCCCCGACCCGGCGGAGCGGAGGCTGCCGGTGCCGCTGTCGGTGCCGCCCACATCAGCGGCCCCGTGCCGGGCACGGGTGTCGGAGCCGGGCAGGGTGCGCGAACTCGGTGTGTCTCCCGGCCCGCCGTCGTACCGCTGACCGCCCACCCGGGGGTGACGGGTGCGGCCGGAGCCTGTGGCGTCGGTGCGGTCGGGGTACGGGGTGCGGCCGGAGCCTGTGGCGTCGGTGCGGTCGGGATAGGGGGTGCGGCCGGAGCCTGTGGCGTCGGAGCGGTCGGGGTACGGGGTGCGGCCCGAGCTTGTGCCGTCGTACGCGGCACCGCGTCCGGAGAGACCGCGCGCCCCGCCGGCGTGGGTTTCGTTCGAGCCGCCGCGGCTTTCGAAGGCGCGGGGGCGGGGGTAGGGCGCGCGGCCGGAGCCCTGGGCGTCCGGGGCGCCGGGGTAGGGCGTGCGTCCCGAGCCGGGGCCGTCCGGGGTGCGGGGTGACTCACTGCTCGTGCGCTGGGCGCCCACGCGGGGGGCCGTGCCGCCCGTCCAGCTGCCCGAGCCGCGGACCGTCGCGCCCGGCTGGTCGTCCGCCGTCGAGGCCCAGCGGGCCATCAGGGAGGCCGGGGTGGCGCGGGCCAGGCCCAGCTCGTCCAGGAGGCGGGCGGAGGGCGGGAGCGCCACCGCCGCCGGGCGGCCCGGCAGCGCGGCCGAGCCCTCCGCGCGCAGCGGGGCGAGGGCCCGTCCGAATCGTTCCGCCCAGTTCGCCGACACCGCGTCCACCGCGGCGACCGTGCCGTGGCCGGCCGCGTGTCCGCCCGCCGTGCGCAGCAGTCGCAGGGCCGTCGCCACATCGCCGCTGAGCATCGCGACGGCTCCGCACTCGCGGAAGGCGATCGAGGCCTGGCACGCCGCCTCGTATGTGGCGGCGACAGGTGAGGTGGGGGTGGCGGCCGGCGTCTCGGCCAGACAGATCAGATGGATGCCCGCCGCCGCGCCCGCCGCGGCCAGCCGGGCGGTGCTCTCGCGCAGCACCGCGGAGCCGGGGTCGCCGTCCACGATCACCACGGTGAACGGGCCCTCGTGGTGGCGGGCGGCCTCGGTGACCGTCGACCGGTCCAGACTCGCCCAGCCGGTCCCCAGCGGCCCGTCGTCCAGCCGGCGGACCAGCTCCGTCGTGCGGGCCGCGGCCTGCTCGCGGTCGTACGCGAGCAGCAGTCGGCAGTCCTGGCCGTGCATCGGCCGCAGATGCGGCAGCCAGCCGAGCCAGGCCCATTCGCGCCTGCGCTCGTCCACTCCGCGCGCCCGGTCCGTGCTGATCAGCACGATCTCCAGATCGGCGGGGGAGTGCAGGGCGGCCAGCTGCGCCACCGCCGAGCGGGCGAGCCCCGTCAGCCGGGCCCGCGGCCCGGCCAGACCCAGCGAGCCGGCCTCCCGCAGCCCCACGGTCACCGGCACGGCGGGCAGCTCGGCCCGCTCGGTCGTGCCCAGCCGGACCACCAGCGCCTCGGGATGCGTGGAGTCGCGCTCCCACAGCCGGGGGCCCGGTCCGAGCGCGGTCAGCAGGACGGACGCCGGATCGGGCCAGGTGCCCTCCGGAGCGGTGGGCAGGGCGGTGAAGGTGGCGGGGGCCTGGACCGGCGCCGCGGTCTCGTCGGGCGCGCTCTCGTGCACCGGATCGCCCCTGCCGCCCGCGAGCCGACGGGCCCAGGCGCCTATGCCGCCACGCCGGGGCGGCTCCTCGTCCGGATGGCGGCCGGGACGTGTGGGGCCGTACTCCGGCCGGTCGTCGGCATGTCCGTCCCAGGCATATCCGTCCCGGCCGTCGTCCTCGGGGCCGCCGTGGAAGGCGGATTCCTCGTGGCCCCCCGGGGCGGTGGGTGCGGCGGCGCTGTACGCATGGACGGCGCCGTCCCCGTAGCCGTGGCCCGTGGCCGCGTCGGGGGCGGCCGGTGCCCTGGCCACCCGCAGATGTCCCTCGCCGTCCGGCGCGGTCCCCAGTGTCGGCGTGCGCGCCCCCGATGTCAGCCGGAGTGTCGACTCACCGAGCCGCAGCAGCGCGCCGGGATTCAGCCGCACCGGACGGTCGCGGACCTCCGCGCCGTCCAGCGAGGTGCCGTTGGTGGAGCCCAGGTCGGCGACCGAGACCCGGCCGTCGTCGGAGACCGTCACCGCGCAGTGCAGCCGGGACACGTCCGGGTCGTCGAGCGGGACGTCGGCGTCGGACGAGCGGCCGATCCGGATCTGCCCGCCGTGCAGCAGGTGGACCCCGCCCGCATCCGGTCCGGCGATCACGTGCAGCTGGGCCGGAACGGCGTCGTCCGCCGTCTCGTCCTCGCCCGGGGCCTGGAGCGAGAGCACCGCCCCGTCGACCAGGGGCGGCTCGCCGAGCGCGCACCGCTGGGAGTCGAGCCGCTCCCGTCCGGCGAACAGCACCACCGCACCGCTGCCGAGGGAGCCGTCGGGCCCGGAGACGGCCGCGGCGAGGTTGGACGCCACGGTGGCCAGCGCCGTCCCCGCGGGGGCGGTGACCAGCACGTCGCAGGCGCGCGCCGGGGTCTGGCCGCTGCGCGGCGCGAGGACGGTCAGCCGGATCTGCATCGCGTCAGCGGTCCCTTCTGCGCGGGGTGCCCGGCAGGGGAAACGCCCTGTGATTCCCCCCACCCGGCACGGACGCGTCGTCCGGTACAGGTTCGTCACGTACCGCAGGGCTCCCGACCCCGCGGTTCCGTGCTGGAGGCATCCTCGCACCTGCCACTGACAACACGCCCGGGGGTCACCGCTAAGTGATCTTGAAACGTCTGCTGTGCGCCCAAAAGTGCCTGCTTGGGCCGTTCTCCGGCGCGGCCGATACGGACCGGACCGGCGCCCGGAGCCGGTCCGCGCGCCGCCCCGCGGCAACCATCCGTCCGAAGCGAGCGTCTTCCTCCGCAACCGGTGGGCCCGGGGGCCGGGAGCACCGGTCCGGCGGGAATTCCGGACAAAGCGGCAACCGGACGGAGCCGGTCACCCACTGCCGGACAGGCTCTAGAGTGGGCCGGAAACTTCCGGAGGGATCCGGGGGTCCGCAAGCACCACGATCAGCAGGGAGCGCATGACGTGCGGCCGGTAGGCAGCAAGTACCTGCTCGAGGAGCCGCTGGGACGCGGCGCCACGGGCACCGTCTGGCGCGCCCGCCAGCGCGAGGCCGCGGGCGCCGAGGCGGCCGTCGCCGGCCAGCCCGGCGAGACCGTCGCGATCAAGGTCCTCAAGGAGGAGCTCGCCAACGACGCGGATGTCGTGATGCGGTTCCTGCGCGAGCGCTCCGTCCTGCTGCGGCTGACCCACCCCAACATCGTGCGCACCAGGGACCTGGTCGTGGAGGGCGATCTGCTCGCCCTGGTGATGGACCTGGTCGACGGCCCGGACCTGCACCACTACCTCCGCGACAACGGCCCGCTCACCCCGGTCGCCGCCTCGCTGCTGACCGCGCAGATCGCGGACGCGCTCGCCGCCAGCCATGCCGACGGTGTCGTCCACCGGGACCTGAAGCCCGCCAACGTGCTGCTCGACGAGCGCGACGGCGCGATGCACCCGATGCTCACCGACTTCGGCATCGCCCGCCTCGCGGACTCCCCGGGCCTGACCCGGACGCACGAGTTCGTCGGTACGCCTGCCTATGTGGCGCCAGAGTCGGCCGAGGGCCGCCCGCAGACCTCTGCCGTCGACATCTACGGCGCCGGAATCCTGCTGTACGAGCTGCTCACCGGCCGTCCGCCGTTCGCCGGCGGCACAGCGCTCGAAGTCCTGCACCGGCACCTCAGCGAGGAGCCCCGCCGCCCCAGCACCGTCCCCGCACCCCTGTGGACGGTCATAGAGAGCTGCCTCAGCAAGGACCCGGACCGCAGGCCCAGCGCCGAGAACCTGGCCCGTGCGCTGCGCACCGTCGCCGCCGGCATCGGGGTGCACTCGAACTCCGCGCAGATCGCGGCCGCCGACGGGGTGGCAGCCCTGCTCGCGCCCGACCCGGCGCCCACGGCCGTTCCGGAGACGCCCGGAGCGGCGGACCCGACGCAGGTGCTGCCCAGCAACGCGGGCTCGTACGACCCCAACGCGGCCACCGGCGTCATGCAGCAGAACGCCGGCCAGGGCGGCGGCAACGCCGACCCGACCGCGGTGATGCCGCCCGTCCCGCCGCGCCCCGAGGGAACCCCGCAGCCCGACGGACCGCACCCCTGGCAGTCCCAGCTCCAGGCCGCCCGCGACCGCAACGACCAGACACAGGTCCAGCACCTCGACCCGAGCCAGGACCCGCTGCGCCGCCGCCCCCAGCGCCCGCAGCCCCAGCAACAGCAGCAGCCGCGCCGGCAGCAGTACCAGCAGCCGCAGCAGCAGTACCAGCCTCAACAGCAGCAGTACCAGCCCCAGCCCCAGCAACAGCAGTACCAGCCGCAGCAGCAGCGTCAGCAGTACGCGCCGCCACAGCCGCAGCAGCCCCAGCAGCCGGCCCAGCGTGCGCCCCGCGAGCCCAGGCAGCGCAGCGCCAACCCGATGAAGATCCCCGGCCTCGGCTGTCTGAAGGGCTGCCTGTTCACGCTGGTGCTTCTCGTCGTCGCGAGCTGGCTGATCTGGGAGCTCACCCCGCTGAGCGACTGGATCGGCCAGGGCCAGGGCTACTGGCATGCGGTCAAGGACGCCGCGAGCACCGTGACCGACTGGATCTCGAAACTCGGCGGCGACAGCGGCAACTGACCGTGCGGTCACGGCCGAACCGGCCGGACGGACCGTCAACTCTGTAGCTATGTCGACTTCTGCGGACCAATTCCACGGCAATTCGTACGCAGAAGTGAAGGTTGGCGCCATCCGGCGCACGCATTCCTCCGATCGCCGCGTAACTTTGTCGACCGGGGGTTGTTGAGCGAGGGTCCATCGCCAGCCGCTGAGGGAGCAGTCTTGGCACGGAATATCGGCAGCCGGTACACCGCCCACCAGATTCTGGGGCGCGGCAGCGCCGGCACGGTGTGGCTCGGCGACGGCCCCGAGGGGCCGGTCGCCATCAAGCTGCTCCGCGAGGACCTCGCGTCCGACCAGGAACTCGTGGGCCGGTTCGTCCAGGAGCGCACCGCTCTGCTCAAACTCGACCATCCGCACGTCGTCGCCGTCCGCGACCTCGTGGTGGACGGCAACGATCTGGCTCTCGTCATGGACCTGGTCCGCGGCACGGATCTGCGCACCCGGCTGGACCGGGAGCGCAGGCTGGCCCCGGAGGCCGCCGTCGCGATCGTCGCGGACGTCGCGGACGGTCTCGCCGCCGCGCACGCCGCCGGTGTCGTCCACCGCGATGTCAAGCCGGAGAACATCCTGCTGGACATGGAGGGCCCGCTCGGCCCCGGCAACTCCCACCCCGCGCTGCTCACCGACTTCGGCGTGGCCAAGCTGATCGACACCCCGCGCCGCACGAAGGCCACCAAGATCATCGGGACGCCGGACTACCTGGCACCCGAGATCGTCGAGGGACTCCCGCCGCGCGCAGCCGTCGACATCTACGCCCTGGCGACGGTGCTGTACGAGCTCCTGGCGGGCTTCACGCCCTTCGGCGGCGGCCACCCCGGCGCGGTCCTGCGCCGTCATGTCACGGAGACGGTCGTCCCGCTCCCCGGCATCTCCGACGAGCTCTGGCAGCTGCTGGTCCAGTGCCTGGCCAAGGCCCCCGCCTCCCGGCTGCGCGCCTCCGAGCTCGCTGCCCGGCTGCGCGAACAGCTCCCGCACCTGGCGGGCATCCCGCCGCTGGACGTGGACGAGCCGGACGACGAGCCGGAGCCCCAGCCGCACGGGCAGGCCTACGACGAGCAGCAGTACACCCCGGCAGCGGAGGAGCCCCGCCGCCGCGGCGCGGTCCCGCTGGTGCCCGGTTCGTCCACCGACTCCAACCGCGACACCCACACGAGCATGCGCGTCCCGGCCCCCGACGAGCTCTCCGGCGGCCCCCGGGGCACCGCCCGCGCCCCGCGCGCCCCGGGCCGGCCCCGGCCCGGCTCGGCCCGCAACAAGGCGGCGGCCATCCGTAAGCGCCGGCTCACCCTGGGCGCGGCCGCGCTGATACTCGTCGCCGCACTCGGCGTCGGCGGCTGGCTCGCGATGAGCGGCGACGACGCGGGCGCGACCCCGCAGGACAGCACGAACTCCGCCCCCGGCACCCCCTGAGCGACCGGGCGGCGGGGCGGCGATCACGCGGCCCGAGGATTGTCCGCGCCGACAGCCGTTACGCTGGACCTGTGGCAGTCGTCGATATTTCCGAAGAGCTGAAGTCCCTCTCCTCGACCATGGGGTCGATCGAGGCCGTCCTGGACCTGGATGCGCTGAGGTCGGACATCGCCGCGCTCGAGGAGCAGGCGGCAGCGCCGTCCCTCTGGGATGACCCGGAGGCGGCGCAGAAGATCACCAGCAAGCTTTCGCACCTGCAGGCCGAGGTCCGCAGGGCCGAGGCCCTGCGCGGCCGGATCGACGATCTCGAGGTTCTCTTCGAGCTCGCCGAGGACGAGGGCGACGCCGACGCGCTCGCCGAGGCCGAGACCGAGCTCACGTCCGTCCGCAAGGCGCTCGACGAGATGGAGGTGCGCACCCTCCTCTCCGGTGAGTACGACGCCCGCGAGGCGCTCGTCACCATCCGCGCCGAGGCCGGCGGCGTCGACGCGGCGGACTTCGCCGAGAAGCTCCAGCGCATGTACCTCCGCTGGGCCGAGCGGCACAACTACAAGACCGAGGTCTACGAGACCGCGTACGCCGAAGAGGCCGGCATCAAGTCGACCACCTTCGCCGTGGAGGTGCCGTACGCCTACGGCACGCTCTCCGTCGAGCAGGGCACCCACCGGCTCGTCCGGATCTCCCCGTTCGACAACCAGGGCCGCCGCCAGACGTCCTTCGCGGGTGTCGAGGTGCTGCCCGTGGTCGAGCAGACGGACCACGTCGAGATCGACGAGTCCGAGCTCCGCGTCGATGTGTACCGCTCCTCGGGCCCCGGCGGCCAGGGCGTCAACACCACCGACTCCGCGGTCCGCCTGACCCACCTGCCGACCGGCATCGTCGTCTCCTGCCAGAACGAGCGCTCGCAGATCCAGAACAAGGCGTCCGCGATGAACGTCCTCCAGGCGAAGCTCCTCGAGCGCCGCCGCCAGGAGGAGCAGGCGAAGATGAACGCGCTCAAGGGCGACGGCGGCAACTCCTGGGGCAACCAGATGCGGTCGTACGTCCTGCACCCGTACCAGATGGTCAAGGACCTGCGTACGGAGTTCGAGATGGGCAACCCGGAAGCGGTCTTCAACGGCGAGATCGACGGTTTCGTGGAGGCGGGCATCCGCTGGCGCAAGCAGAGCGAGAAGTAGCCTCACTCGTACAGCAGTTGGAGCCCGGGCGGTCACCACCGCCCGGGCTCCTTCTCGTTCCGGCACGGGCGAGTTGAGGGGATGCCGTGGTGAATGCGTCACAGTCGTGGTTCCGAATGAGGGCCAACCACCGCCAAACCAGGGCACATTGCGCACAACGGCCTTGACGTAGTCCTTAACTCTGGACAGTCTGCTGGAGCAGCATGCGTATGTCTGGGACGGGTGTGATCGGGGGCGGGCGGCATGGCCACGGCACGACGCGGGCCGGCGTTCGGAGCAAACCCCGCAGGGCCATTGCCCCGCATATGGCTGCTCCATTGACGAGAACAGCTACTGGGGGTAGCAGCACATGACGAAGAAGACGCGAGTCCGCGTCGCGCGGATAGCGGCGGGTGCGGTCATTGCCGCAGGCGCTTCGCTCACCGCCGCCGGTGCCGCACAGGCCATCGGCATCGGTGTGGGTGCCGATGAGACCGGTGTCCACGCCAATGTTGATGCCAAGGGTGCGCAGGACCCCGACGAGGGCGGCGACGACGGCGGGCTGATCGGCGGGCTGCTCGGCGGCGTGGACGAGGGCACCGACGGCGGTGCCGATGAGGGTACGGACGCGGGCACCGACGCTGGTACCGATGCGGGTACCGATGCGGGCACCGACGCTGGTACAGATGCGGGTACGGACGCTGGTACCGATGCCGGTACGGACGCGGGCACTGACGCTGGTACCGATGCGGGTACGGACGCCGGTACGGACGCGGGCACCGACGCTGGTACCGATGCCGGTACGGACGCTGGTACGGACGCGGGTACGGACGCTGGTACCGATGCGGGTACGGACGCTGGTACCGATGCGGGTACGGACGCGGGTACGGACGCGGGCACCGATGCGGGTACGGACGCCGGTACCGATGCGGGTACGGACGCCGGTACGGACGCGGGCACCGATGCGGGCACCGACGCCGGTACCGACGGGGGTGCCGACGCCGGCAGCTCCACCTCCGGTTCCACCGAGGGCGACGCGGGCACCTGCACCGTCGACCTCGACGGTGCCGAGTGCGCGGACGACAACACCGACACCGACTCGGTCGGCAACCAGCCGGCCGAGCAGGGCAAGGGCAAGGACGAGCTCGCCGAGACCGGTTCGGGCGAGACCACGTTCCTGCTGCTCGGTGCCGCGACGATGATCGCCGGAGGCATCGGCTTCCGCTTCCTGCCGCGCCTGGCGAACGGCCGCACGGCCGCCTAAGGGCTCACAGCGGTACAGGTACGAACAGAGGGACCCGGTC
>NZ_JBHVWF010000165.1:0-1384 GCF_042882365.1 Streptomyces sp. NPDC058221
GTTTCGGGAAGGGGCGGGTAGGGGACAGCCCCGCGCAGCGGCACCGCACCCGCACCCGCACCGCACGGCACCCGCACCCGCACCCGCACCGCACGGCACCCGCACCCGCACCCGCACCGCACGGCACCCGCACCGCACCCGCACCGCCCCCGCCGCGTCAGCCAGCCAGCTCCGCCGCGACCAGCTCCGCGATCTGCACCGCGTTCAGCGCAGCGCCCTTGCGCAGGTTGTCGTTGGAGACGAAGAGCGCGAGACCGTGCTCCACGGTCTCGTCGACCCGGATCCGCCCCACGAAGGACGCGTCCTGCCCGGCCGCCTGGAGCGGGGTGGGGATCTCCGAGATCTCGACACCCGGGGCGTCCTTGAGCAGCTCGTACGCGCGCTCCACCCCGATCGGACGCGCGAACCGGGCGTTGATCTGGAGCGAGTGGCCGGAGAAGACCGGCACCCGGACACAGGTGCCGGACACCTTGAGCTCCGGGATCTCCAGGATCTTGCGCGACTCGTTGCGGAGCTTCTGCTCCTCGTCCGTCTCGAAGGAGCCGTCGTCCACGATGGCACCGGCCAGCGGCAGCACGTTGAAGGCGATCGGGCGCTTGTAGACGGCGGGCTCGGGGAAGTCGACGGCACCGCCGTCGTGGGTGAGCCTGTCGGCCTCGGCGACGACCTTGGACGCCTGGCCGTGCAGCTCGGCGACGCCGGCCAGACCGGAGCCGGACACCGCCTGGTACGTGGCGACGGTCAGCGCCTCCAGGCCGGCCGCGTCGTGCAGCGGGCGCAGCACGGGCATGGCTGCCATCGTGGTGCAGTTCGGGTTGGCGATGATGCCCTTGGGCCGGTCGGCGATCGCGTGCGGGTTGACCTCGGAGACGACCAGCGGGACCTCGGGGTCCTTGCGCCAGGCGGAGGAGTTGTCGATCACGACGGGACCCTGCGCGGCCACCTTCTCGGCGAGCGCCTTCGACGTCGCGCCACCGGCCGAGAACAGCACGATGTCCAGTCCGGTGTAGTCGGCCGTGGAGGCGTCCTCGACGGTGATGTCCCGGCCCTGCCACTCGATCGTGGAGCCCGCGGAGCGCGCGGAGGCGAACAGCCGCAGCTCGTCGGCCGGGAACTTCCGCTCGGCCAGGATCCTGCGCATGACTGTGCCGACCTGACCGGTGGCGCCGACGATTCCGACCTTCACAGGAACTCCTTCAGACGTACGAACGGGCACGGTTGCCGCTCAATGATGCGTATGTCCACGGCTTCCTTGTCCAATCCATTGTCCGGGGAGCGGACAGGTCCCGCACGGGCCGCGGACAGCGCAGTGGGGGGGGCCGCCCCGGCGCGCCCCCACCCCAACTGGTACACAAAAAAATGTTTTATAGCAGAACAAAAAGAA
>NZ_JBHVWF010000165.1:1394-16313 GCF_042882365.1 Streptomyces sp. NPDC058221
CCCCACTGTTGTACGGATCACATGTGGTTACGGCGTGACCTTCTCGATCACGACGCTGCCGGTGCCCGCCGCGGTGCCCCTGGCGTTCACCAGCTGGACCTCGCCGAAGAACTGCCGGCCCTCGGGGGCCGCACCGGCGACCGAGACCTCGGCGTCGACCTGGGCCGATGCGCCGGAGGCCAGGTTCACGGCCTTCGACTCGTCGACGGAGATCGTGCCGAGCGACGCCGAGTAGTACACGTCGCGGTAGTCGTACTCGGTGGTGCCGGCGGGGACGTCGTAGCCCTCGACGACGACCGTGTACGTACCGGCGGCGGGCTTCACCAGACTGACCGACTCCTCGGAGCCCGCCGTGGTGGAGGCGCCCACCTGGGTCGTGCCCTGGTAGACGTACAGGTCCAGGTCGGCGTTGGCGTCCGCCGTGGAGCCGATGGCGACGTCCAGCTTCTCGACGCCCTCACCGATGGTGACCGTGCTGGTCTGCTCGTCACCCGTGCCGATCGACGGCCGGTCGACCTTGGCCGAGCCCAGCGAGCCGCCCTTGAGCCTGCCCTCCAGCTCGCCCGCGTTGTTGGTGACCGTCCAGTCCACCGAGGCCGGGGTGCCGATCTTCGCCTCGGCGATGGTCTGCACCGCCGGGTCGAAGGTGGCGCCGAGCAGCGAGACATCCAGCTTGTACGGGTTGTCCAGCAGCGGCGACGTGCGCCGGGCCTCGACCTCGATCTCCCAGACACCGGCCTGCGGGTCGGCGTACGAGCGCACGTCGGGGCGGCAGGTGTTGGCCGGGTTGTCGTAGTTCGGGTAGCAGAACGGCGTCCCGCTGTCCTCCACCGCGACCCCGTACGGGTGGATGGAGATGAAGCGGGTCTGGCTGCCCGAGCGCAGCGCGCTCATCGCGACCTCAAGGGTCTTGGCGCCCTCCGGCACGTTCACGAAGTACGACGTGGTGCCGTTGCGCTGCACCGAGCCGGACGCCTTGTACGCGTAGCCCGGCTTCACCAGGTCCTTGGAGACGACGACGGTGGCCAGGATCTGCTGGTCGATCCCGGAGGTCTTCGCGTCGTCGACCTGAAGGATCGCGCTGTGCACGCCGGCACTGCCCGGCTTCGCCTGGACCTTGACCGTCACCGGCTTGCCGAGCGGCAGCGAGACGGTCTTCGAGCCGGTCAGCTTGAAGGTGCCGTCGTTGTACTTCCAGGACAGCTTGTGCTTGACGTTCCTGTCCGGGCCCGTGGTGCGGGTGACCGTGACGTCGTACGACTTCTTCTGGCCGGTCTTGAGGCCGCCCTCGCGGTCGTAGAGGCCGGTGCCGAAGCCCGGGGTCTTCAGCGCGTCGTCGATCGCGGTGTCGACGGGGGCCTTGACCGTGTACTCGTGCGCCGGGGCGCCCTTCTTCGCGATCTGCTTCCAGGCGCCGATGATGTCGATCAGACCGGCACCCTGGGCGTGCGCGGGCACTCCCTTGATCTGGGTGGCGGTGCTGGTCAGCGCGGTGCGCAGATCGGCCGGGGGCAGCTCGATGTGCTTCTGCTTCGCGGCGGACAGCAGCAGCGCGGTGGCGCCGGCGGCCTGCGGCGAGGCCATCGACGTGCCCTGGAGCATGGAGTAACCGGCCGGGAGCGAGTAGCCCGCCTCGGCGACCGGCGAACCGGGCAGCCAGGTCTGCGTCGAGTTGATCGACGCGCCGGGCGCCGTCAGCGTCGGCGTGAAGCCGCCGTCCTCACGCGGACCGCGCGAGGAGAACGGCAGCATGTCGTACTTCTTGGTGACGGCGGAGCCGTAGTTCGCGGCCCAGGTCTCCTTGGAGATGGACGCACCGACCGAGATGACGTGGTCGGCCAGGCCGGGGTCACCGATGGTGTTGACGCCCGGACCGTCGTTGCCGGCCGAGATGACCAGCTGGACGCCGTAGATGTCGACGAGCCGCTTGTACAGCTCGGCGCGGGCGTTGTTGCCGTCGTTCAACGGCGGCAGACCGCCGATCGACATGTTGACGACATCGACACCGCGGTTCACGACGAGGTCGATCATGCCCTCGGTGAGCGCGATGTTGGTGCAGCCGCCCGACCAGGTGCAGGCGCGCGATGAGACGATCTTCGCGCCGGGCGCCGCACCGTTCATCTTGCCGCCGAACAGGCCGTTCGCGGCGGTGATGCCCGCGACGTGCGTGCCGTGCTCGGACTCGATGACCCCGATGGAGACGTAGTCGGAGGTGTCCCCGGCCGCGTTGTACTCCACGTCCTTGCGGGTCTCCACGACGAACGGGATGCGCTCGGCCACGTCGGTGCGCGGGTCGTCCTTGCCGAAGTAGGAGACCTGGTGCTTCTCCTTGTACGGCTTCAGGACGGCGTCGTCGGAGAAGTCGGCGTTGTTGTTCAGGTCCACCCGGGTGGTGCCGGTGACCGGGTCGTACAGCACGGCCCACACATCGGTGGTGTCACCGTCGCGGTTCAGGTCGCCCGCCATGTCGCCGCCCTTGGTGGCGGACTCGGCGAACAGGCTGATTCTGTACGAGCCCTTGGGCGCCGAGTACGTGCGGCCCTTGTAGGTGAACGTCGGGCCGGACACGGCGTCCGTCATCCGCAGCCAGGTGCCGTCGCCGTCACTGACCGGGTCGGTGGCCGTCACCCAGTCGGTGATCTTGCGCTCGCCGGTGCTGGTCTTCTGCAGGGCGGGGTGGCCGAGGTCGACGCCCGCGTCCAGGATGCCGATGGTCACGCCCCGGCCGTCGGCCTTCGGGTGCTGCTTGACGAAGTCGACCGCACCCGTCTCGAACGACGGGTTGTACGGGTTCTTCGCCGGAGTCTTCTTGCCCGGCGCCGCGTAGCTGCCCGTCGACTTCACCTTGGCCTTGCTGCCGGTCGCCCGGTCGGCCGCGGGAGTCGGGTCGTCCAGCATGATCTCCTGCTTGAGATCGATGCCGTGGACGGAGGTCAGCTTCGACGCCGCCTTGATGGTGGCCTCGGCGCTCGCGGTCGGCACGGTCGCCCGTACGTAGCCGAGCTTGTCGTACGCACGCCCCAGCACGGAGCCCTTGACGGCGCCCAGTTGCTTGCTGACCTGCTCGGTGGAGCCGGGGGCGGTGGCGACCATCATGGTGATGTTCTTCTCGCCCTTGGCCCTGGCCTTGGCGAGCACACTGGCGTCGGCCGTGCCGAGCTTGTCCGCCTGGGCGTCGCCCGAGGCGGCCTTGACGGGGGCGGTGGCCGGATCGTCGGCGGCGAAGACGGGGGCGACGCCGGTGGCGGCCAGTGCGGCCACCAGGCCGGCGGCGGCCGCGACTCGGGCCACGCGTCTCGCTCCGGGTATGTAACCGGGGGATTCGGAGGTCATCAGCATCCCTGTATGTGAAAGAGAGAGTCCGGAAATCGGTACCGGATGACCGCTCACCCTTTCGTAAATGACAGGGGTTTGTGGAGAGTTGTGGGGGGCGAGTTGTGTACATGGCGGAATTCCGCCACCGGGGCCCAAGCGTCACGCGGGACGAAAGGGCGGTTACGTGGCGATCCTGTGCCGCCGCCCTCCTCCGGGCCCTGCCGCGGCTCCGCACCGGTGCGCCTCATCGCGGCAGGATCACCACGTACGCGGCCGGTTCACGGTCGGCCGCCGCCATCAACGCCGTCCGCACCACGACCGCCTGCTGTTCCGGAGCGTCACGGAGCTTCTTCGGGGAGAGGTGGACGACGGTGATCCCCAGCCGCTCCAGGTGCTCGCGCCGGGCCGCGTACGCGGACCACTCGGCCTCGTGCTCCTCCTGCCGGCGGTCGTCGTCGAGCCGGCTGTACCGCGGGGCCCTGGTGTCCAGTTCGAGCGCGACGGCCTCCTCGGGCCAGTAGGCGTCGACCCCGCCCAGATGCGGCCCGCCGGGCAGCCGCAGGTCCACGTTCCACAGCGGTTCGGCAAGTCCGTACGCCCGCACCAGGCCGTACAGCCGGTCCTCCGCCAGCGTCCGGCCCTCGGCGAGGAGCGAGTCCACCGCGTTCACCACCTGGGGGCGGCCGAGCACCTTGGCGCGGTTCAGCTCGCCGACCACGACGGCCGGTTCGCAGTGGCCGCCCCGGACCGCCTCGGTGAGCAGCCGCCGAACGGCGAAGGCGTCGGCGAGCCCGGCGACGGCGTTGGCCAGCGCGCGGGCCGCCGGGGCCACCGGCACCCCGTCCAGCAGCTCGGGCTCCGGCAGCTCCGACGTCCGCACCGGACGGACGAAGCGGACCGGCCGCAGCCGGCGGACCCGCGGCACCAGTACGTCGACGCGGTCCAGGGCGACGGCGGGCGGCGCGGCGGCGAACCCGTGCAGCGAGAGCGCGGCGAGTCCGGTGACCATCGCCTCGCCGTACGCGGGGTCGGTGCCGGTGGTCTTCTGCGCAGGCACCGACCGCCGGGCGGAGACCGGTGGCCGCCCCGCGTACAGCAGAGCGGACCGCAGCCGCTCCCGGCCACTGAGCGGCCCCGGGTGCAGCGCATAGACGCCGGGCAGCGGCTGCTGCCAGGGACCACCGTCCCGGCACTGTCCGGCGGCCTGCGCGGTGGAGACGCCACGGGCCTTCAACTGGGCGGCGGACAGCACGCGTTGCCGCACATCGGAGGTGATGTGGAGGTGGCACGGGGAGAGCGGGGTGTTCTGGGTCATGCTCCGGGGTATCCCGCCCGGGGACGGGGCCGTAACCCCTGTTACAGGCCCGTCGACATTCCAGGACAACACCGTCCTAAAGTACGGGCGTTCGACTGCCGAAAAGACCCGGCCCGCCGGGGATTATGAACCCCGGAAGGGGGCGCACCCGTCCCACCGGGCGCCCCACCCCACGCCCCACCGAATCCAGCCCGCCCGCGCCCCACCCCACGCCCCACCGAATCCAGCCCGCCCGCGCCGAACCCAGGCCGTCCGCGCCACATCCAGCCCGTCCGGCGTTTGAGGACGGAACCCTCGCCGAGGTGCCGGGCACCACGACGAGGGCCTCACACCGGACGGACCGGGCAGCGCGGGCAGGGACTCAGACGGCTCCGCCGTCACACACCTGCGCCCGCAGCCCCCGGTCGAGGTCGTCCCGGGCCTCCAGCACCAGCCGGCGCAACGCCGGCGCAGCCGCCTCGTGCCCGGAGAGCCACGCGTCCGCCGCGGCCAGCGTCGAAGCGTCGCCCTGGAGCGCCGGGAACAGGCCCTTCACCACGGCCATCCCGATCTGGATCGACCGCTCGGCCCAGACCCGCTCGATGACCTCGAAGTACCGGTCCGCGTACGGCGCCAGCAGCTCCCGCTGGGAGGGCTGCGCGAAGCCCAGGATGGTGGCCTCCACCAGCGCGTTGGACAGGGCGTCCGACTCCACGACGCCCGCCCAGGCCTGCGCCTTGACCGCCGCCGACGGCCGCGAGGCCAGGCAGCGCACGTGATGCCGCTTGCCGGACGCCGTGTCGTCGCGGGCCAGCTCGGCGTCGACCGCCGACTCGTCGGCCAGACCGTGCGAGGCCAGCGGGGACAGGAACGCCCACCGCAGCTCCTGGTCGACGTCGAGCCCGTCGATCCGCGCCGAACCGTCGAGCAGCCCCGACAGCAGCTGGAAGTCCGGCTTCGAAGCGGCGACCGCGGCGAAGAACCGGGCCCAGGCCAGCTGGTGCTCACTGCCCGGCGCCGCGAGCCGCAGCTCGCGCAGCGCGCCCTCGGCCAGCGCACGGCCGCCCTCCTCGCGCCAGTCGGGCGCCGCGTAGTGCACCAGCGCGGTCCGGGTCCAGGTGTGCAGCATCTGCAGCACACCGATGTCCGTCTCCCGGCCGGAGAAGTCCAGCACCAGCGAGAGGAAGTCGCGGGCCGGCATCAGCCCGTCCCGGGTCATGTTCCACAGCGCGGACCAGCACAGCGCTCGGGCGAGCGGATCCGTGAGGTCACCGAGGTGCGAGCGCAGCGTGGCCAGCGACACCTCGTCGAAGCGGACCTTGCAGTACGTCAGGTCGTCGTCGTTGACCAGGATCAGCTCGGGCCGCTCGGCCCCGGCCAGCTCCCCGATCACCGTGCGCGGCCCCGCCACATCCGCCTCGGCCCGTGCGTAACGCACCAGGTCACCGTCGGCGGCGCGCCGGTACAGGCCGACCGCGACGCGGTGCGGGCGCAGCTCCGGGTGCGATTCGGCCGCCTCCTGGAGGACCGCGAGCTCGGTGATCCGGTCCGCGGCGTCGTACGTCACCAGCGGGGTCAGCGAGTTGACGCCCGCCGTCTGGAGCCAGGAGCGCGACCAGCCGGTCATGTCCCGGCCGGACGTCTCGGCCAGCACCGACAGCAGATCGCCCAGCTGTGTGTTGCCGTACGCGTGCTTCTTGAAGTAGCGCCTGGCACCCTCCAGGAACGCGTCCCGCCCCACGTACGCCACCAGCTGCTTCAGCACCGAGGCGCCCTTGGCGTAGGTGATGCCGTCGAAGTTGAGCTTGGCGTCCTCCAGGTCACGGATGTCGGCCGTGATCGGGTGGGTGGACGGCAGCTGGTCGGCGCGGTAGGCCCAGGACTTGCGGTTGTTGGCGAAGGTGATCCAGCCGTCCTCGAACCGGGTCGACTCCACCATCGCGAAGACGCCCATGAAGTCGGCGAACGACTCCTTGAGCCACAGGTCGTCCCACCACTGCATGGTGACGAGGTCGCCGAACCACATGTGCGCCATCTCGTGCAGGATGACGTTGGCCCGGCCCTCGTAGGCAGCCTGCGTCACCTTCCCGCGGAAGATGTACTCCTCGCGGAACGTGACACAGCCCGGGTTCTCCATCGCGCCGAGGTTGTACTCGGGCACGAACGCCTGGTCGTACTTCCCGAACGGGTACGGGTAGTCGAAGTTGTCGTGGAAGAAGTCCAGGCCCTGCTTGGTGATCAGGAAGACGTCGTCGGCGTCGAAGTGCTTGGCCAGCCCCTTGCGGCACAGCGCGCCGAGCGGGATCTCCAGCGTCGTGCCGTCATTGAGCGTACGGGTGTAGGAGTCGGTCACGTAGTGGTACGGACCGGCCACGACCGCCGTGATGTACGTGGAGATCGGCTTCGTCTCGGCGAACCGCCACACGCCGCCGTCCCGGGACTCCTCGGCCCCGTTGCTCCAGACCGTCCACGCCTCGGGGGCCGTCACCCGGAAGCGGAAGGGAGCCTTGAGGTCGGGCTGCTCGAAGTTGGCGAAGACCCGCCGCGAGTCCGCCGGCTCGTACTGCGTGTAGAGGTAGACCTCGCCGTCCTCCGGGTCGACGAAGCGGTGCATCCCCTCACCGGTGCGGCTGTACGCGCACTGCGCGTCCACCACCAGGACGTGCTCGCCCTCCGCCAGGTCCGCCAGCGTCACCCGGGTCCCGTCGAAGACGGCCGCCGGGTCCAGGGCCGTGCCGTCCAGCGTCACCGCGTTCACGGCGGGCGCGATCAGATCGGCGAAGGTCGACGCACCGCCGCGCGCCGAGCGGAACCGGATCGTGGTCACCGAGCGGAACGTCCGCGGACCGGACTCCGGGCCGCCGTCCCCGTCGGGCTCACCGAGGGCGGACCGGACGTCGAGCTCGACGTCGTAACCGTCGACGGTCAGCAGCTCGGCCCGCTCGCGGGCCTCGTCGCGGGACAGGTTTTCACCGGGCACGGGCACACTCCTTTGTGTCACGTTCGAATACTTTGATCCTCCCATGCCGCTTCCCGGCGGGGCATGCGGGAATGGCCGGAGCGTCCCTCGGTGTTCTCGCGCACAGATGGAGATCGGTCCGCCTGAGGAGAGACATGTCTGAGAACAGCACGGCAACCGGCAAGACCCCCGCCGATTTCTGGTTCGACCCGCTCTGCCCGTGGGCCTGGATGACCTCCCGCTGGATGCTGGAGGTGGAGAAGGTCCGCGACGTCGAGGTCCGCTGGCACGTGATGAGCCTGGCCGTACTCAACGAGCCCCGGCTGGACGAGCTGCCCGAGGAGTACCGCGACCTGCTGGAGAACAAGGCCTGGGGACCGGTCCGCGTGGTGATCGCCGCCCAGCAGAAGCACGGCGACGACATCGTCGGCCCGCTCTACACGGCGCTCGGCACCCGCTTCCACAACAAGGGCGAGGGCCCGACCCGCGAGGCGATCGTGGGCGCGCTGGAGGACGTCGGCCTGCCCGTCGAGCTCGCGGAGTACGCCGACTCGGACGCGTACGACACCGAGCTGCGCGCCTCCCACCAGGAGGGCATCGACAAGGTCGGCCAGGACGTCGGCACGCCCGTCATCGCCGTGCCCGGCGCGGACGGCGAGCAGGTCGCCTTCTTCGGCCCGGTCGTCACCCCCGCCCCGAAGGGCGAGGAGGCGGCGAAGCTGTGGGACGGCACACTGCTCGTCGCGTCGATCCCGGGCTTCTACGAGATCAAGCGGACCCGGACCGCCGGCCCGAACTTCGAGTGACCGCGCGTGCGGGCTCCGTGATGCCATGGAGCCCGCACCCGGCCGTCTCAGCCGTACAGCGCGAGCGAAACGGAGAATCCGGATGAAGGTACGTCCCGGACGGCCTTCAGAAGCCGCGGACCTGACCGAACTGGCCCTGCGCTCCAAGGCGTACTGGGGATACGACGAGGCGTTCCTCGCCGCCTGCCGTGACGAACTCACCATGTCCCCCGGCGACATCGGCCCCCGGCGGACCGCGGTCGCCGAGGAGGAGGACGGCCGGGTCCTCGGCTTCACCACGCTGGAGGGGGCGCCGCCCGCCGGAGTGCTCGGCATGATGTTCGCCGAGCCGGACGCGGTCGGACGCGGGGTGGGCCGGCTGCTCTTCGGGCACGTCGTCTCCGAGGCCCGCCGGCTCGGCTTCGTCCGCTTCACGATCGACGCGGACCCCAACGCCGAGCCCTTCTACCGCGCCATGGGCGCGGTACGCATCGGCGCGACGCCCTCCGGATCGATCCCGGGCCGCGAGCTGCCGCTGCTGGAGTTCACACTCACGTCACGCTGAGCCCTTGCCGCAGGCTCGAACTCTCGTTCATGATCTGCGGCATGCCAGCCGCCGTCCCGACGGACGTGAACCCGGACCCCGGACCGCGCCTGCCGCGACAGGTCCGGACCGGATACGGGCTCGGCCCGCTGTGCACCGGCACGTTCGCGGCGTCCTGGCTGTGCCGGCCGCCGACCATGCTCCCGGCACCCTCGCCGCGTGCTGCCCGCCGCGGGCCCCCGGCTGCTGCGCCGCTGCCGAGACCCACTTCAGGAAGAGCCCGCCCATGCCGGCCGAACCCGCACCCGCCGTCCCCGCCGCCGACGTACTCGCCGAACTGGGCGCCCTGCGCGGCGCCGACGCGCCCACCCGCGGCGGCCGGACCTTCGCCTACGTCTACGACGCCGGCCTGGAAGGCCTCGACGAGCTGGCAGCCGCCGCGTACTCGGCGTACGCGACCGTGAACGGACTCGACCCCACGGTCTTCCCGAGCGTCGCCCGGCTGGAGAACGACGTGGTGGGCGCGGCCGTCGCGCTGCTGGGCCGGCCCGGCGCACAGGGCACCTTCACCAGCGGCGGCACGGAGTCGATCCTGCTGGCGGTGAAGACCGCCCGCGACCACGCGAAGGCCGAACGCGGGGTGACCGACCCCCAGTTGGTGCTGCCGTCCACCGCACACGCGGCCTTCCACAAGGCGGCCGCCTATCTGGGCCTGGAGCCGGTCGTGGTGCCCGTCGACCGGTCCACCTACCGGGCCGACGCCGCCGCCACGGCCGCCGCGATCACCCCGCGCACCGCTCTCGTGGTCGCCTCGGCCCCCTCGTACGCCCACGGTGTCATCGACCCGGTCCCCGAGATCGCCGCAACCGCCGCCGAGCGGGGTGTCCTGTGTCATGTGGACGCCTGCATCGGCGGCTGGCTCCTGCCTCATCTGCGGCGCGCGGGACGGGAGATACCGCCGTTCGACCTCTCCGTGCCCGGTGTCACCTCGCTCTCCGTGGACCTGCACAAATACGGGTACGCCGACAAGGGCGCTTCCGTGGTGCTCTACCGGGACGCGGAGCTCCGCCGCCACCAGTACTTCGCCCACGCCGGCTGGCCCGGCTACCCGGTCGTCAACCCGACGGTCCAGGGCACCAAGTCGGCCGGGCTGCTGGCCCAGGCGTGGGCGGTGCTCCGGTACGTCGGCGAGGACGGCTACACCGCACTGGCGGGCCGGGTTGCCGAGGCCTCCGACCGGCTGCTCGCGGGGCTGCGCGCGACGGCGGACGTACGGGTGCTCGGCGCCCCCGCCGCGGGGCTCGTCGCCTTCACGGCCGTGGACCCGGCGGACGGCGCCCCGAGCCTGGGCCTGCTGCTGCACCTGGCGGACGAGATGCGCGAGCGCGGCTGGTACCTCCAGCCGCAGCTGTCGTTCGACGGGCTGCCGCCCAACCTCCACCTCACCCTGACCCCGGCCACGGTCGGCCAGGTCGACGCCCTGCTCACCGACCTCGCCGCGGCACTGGACACGGCCCGCGCACTGCCCCCGGTCACAGCCGACCCCGCCCTCGCCGAACTCGCCGCCGGGCTCGACCCGTCGAAGCTCGGCCCGGACGAGATCGAGGCGGTCCTGGCCTTCGCGGGCCTCACCGGCGAGGGCGGCCTGCCGGCCCGGATGGCCCCGGTCCTGATCCTGCTGGACGCCCTGCCGGGCCCGCTGAAGGAACGGCTGCTCGCGGAGTTCGTGGGGTCGGTGTTCCGGATCTGACGGGTCGGCTCAGCCGGGGCCGAAGTCCTGGTCCTCGTCGAAGTCGCCCAGGTGCAGCGGCGGGCGGGGGAGCGGGGTGGCTCCGGCGAGGACCGGGGGGAGCAGCCTGCCCATCCTCCTCGGCCTGACGGTCTCCGATGTGGTGCGCAGCTCGTCCACCGTCCACCAGTGGTGCCCGTACCTGGCCTCCTCGGTGTCCACCCGCATACCCGACACCTCCGCGGCCGTGACCCGGGCCCGGCGGTACTCCTCGTACTGGTCGTAGTGCCGGCCGTCCACGCTGAACAGCGTCTTCCGGGTCCAGACGACCGGGCCCAGCCGGGCGGCCGGCAGCTCCAGCGCGGTCTCCTCCCGCACCTCGCGCAGCGCCGCCCCGGCATAGTCCTCCCCGGCCTCCACCCCGCCGCCGACCGTGAACCACCAACGCGCACCCGCGCGGCGCGGATCGCGGCCGCACAGCAACAGCAGCCGGTCGTGCTCGTCGAACAGCAGGACCCGGGACGTGCACCGCTTCCGTATCGCCATGGGCCGGGACCCTACCCACGGCCAAAGGGACGGGTCTGCGCCCCGTCCGGTTCAGGCGTAGAAGTCGCGCTGCCACCGGTGCCCGGCCAGCACGGTGAGCTGGTCCGCGGTGAGCGGGCGGCCGTCGCTCAGCGCGGTGTTGCGCTCCACGTTGCGCACGCTGCGCATGCCCGGGATGACGGTGGAGACCGCGGGCGAACTCAGCACGAACCGCAGCGCGTGCTCCGCGACGGCGTCCGGCTCGATGCCCAGGTCGGCGACGATCGCCGCCACCCGGCGCTCGACCTGGGCCGGCCGGTCGCCGCGGAAGTAGCGGTTGCGCCAGTCGCCTTCGGGGAACGTGGTGCCGGCGGTGATCCGGCCGGTCAGCCCGCCCTCGTCCAGGGCCACCCGGACGATGACCCCGACACCGTGCTCCTCGCAGGCGGGCAGCAGTTCGTCGGCCGGTGACTGGTCGAACACGTTGTAGATGACCTGGACGCTGTCCACCGCGCCGCTGCGGACCAGCGCGAGCGCGCTCTCGGGCCGATGGTCGTTGACGGAGACCCCGAACAGCCGGATCTTCCCCTCCCGCTTCAGCTCGGCGACCGTCTCCAGCCAGTCCCCGCGCCCCACCCACTCGTCGCTCCAGACGTGGAACTGGAACACGTCGAAGTGGTCGAGCCCGGAGGCCCGCAGACTGGTCTCCAGGCTCGTACGGATGTAGTCGCCCGGGAACGCCTGCGCCGGGTCCGTACCGTCCGCCGGGGGCCACACCCCGTTCTTCGGCGGCACCTTGGTCGCGACCAGCACCTCGTCACCGGCCCGCTCCCGCACGACCCTTCCGACGATGCGCTCGCTCTCGCCGTAGCCGCGCGCGGTGTCGATGAAGTTCACGCCGAGGTCGACGGCCCGGTTGAGGGCGCGCACGGATTCGTCCTCCGTGGCACCCACCCAGCTGGACTCGCCGATGCCCCAGGCGCCGTAGCCGATCTCGGACACCCGCATCCCACTGCGACCCAGCTCGCGACAGCGCACAATCACCCTCCACGTCGTGGTCCCCGTACCGGCAGATCAGGTCGACGATAGGCCACTTGAGCTCTGCGGTCAGGTGGGTTTCGCGGCGTGCGGGGCAGGGGCGGGCCCGTGCGGTGGCGGGGCGGGACCCTCAGGGGGCGACCGGGCTCTGGATCATGACCGGGTCGCCGACGCTGACCGAGCCCTCGCAGACCACCGCGTTCTTCACGCCGAAGCTGACCTTGTTCCCGTACTCCGCCTCGCGCCGGTACGTCGCCAGGGTCCGTACCGGTTCCGGCCCCCGGCGGCGGCCGGTGATCTGGTCGACGAGCGGGACGTTGCACCGCATCGCCCGTGCCGAGTGGGCGAGTTCGACGGAGCCCATGGTCATCCGGCGCACCCGGTCCTCGAAGTGCGGTTCGTCGTTGCCCGTCAGGACGATGTTGGGGCGGAAACGGTCCATCGGCACGGCGTCGGCGTCGCCCCGCGCGGTGATCCGGGCGTTGAGGTCGTCCAGCGAGGCGGTGGAGGTGACCAGCACCGCGTGCGCGTCGGCGAAGTTGACCTTGCCGGGGGTCTCGCCCCAGCCGTCCCGGTCGAATCCGGGCACCGCCCGCACCAGCCGGGACGCGACCCCGAGTGCGTCGGAGAACCACTCCGCGGCTGTGTCCCCCTGGTCGACGGCCGGGCCGAGAGGATGGTCGAACATGCTGACGTCGCGGCGCGGGCCGTCCAGGGTGACTGCCAGCCGCAGGGGCTCGACGCCCTCGGCACAGAGCTCCAGCGCCGCCCCGGAGTCCAGCACAGCGACCTTGACCGCGGCCATCGCGGGGTGCGTGCGCTGGCTGCGGAACGCGCCCTCCGCGGCGTCCACGACCATGAACGTCCGGTCGTGATCGAGGCCGGTCCCGATGACCCGCGCGGAGTCGACCGAGGTGCCCGCGCAGCCCTTGACCGGGTAGTACACCAGCTCTCGGACGGTGATCGTCATGATGCCCTCTCCCGGGGATACGCCGTTGGCGACCATCATCGCATTCGGTCGGCATGATGTAAGTTCCTTTGGGGAACTTACATCGTCCAAGAGGGGAACGGGAAGGGGAACATGCCGTGACGCAGGCACGCTGGGCCGAGGTCGACGCGTACTTCAACGCTCTTCTGCTGGGCCGGGACGATGTCCTGGACGCGGCGGTGGAGGCCAGTGACAGGGCAGGGCTGCCGGCGATCCAGGTCGCCGCCAACCAGGGGAAGCTGCTGAACCTGCTGGCCCGGCTCCAGGGGGCGCGCACCGTTCTGGAGATCGGCACCCTGGGCGGATACAGCACCATCTGGCTGGCCCGCGCGCTGCCAGGGGGAGGCAGGCTCGTCACGCTCGAAGCCGATCCGGGGAGTGCCGAGGTGGCGCGCCGGAACATCGAGCGCGCCGGCCTGTCGGAGGTCGTCGAGATCCGGGTGGGCCCGGCCCTCGACACACTGCCGGAGCTCGCCGCGCAGGGGTACGGGCCGTTCGACGTCGTCTTCATCGACGCGGACAAGCCGAGCAACCCCGACTACCTGGCCTGGTCGCTGAAGCTGACCCGGCCGGGGAGCCTGATCGTCGCCGACAACGTCGTGCGCGACGGGGAGGTCGTCGACGGCGCGAGCGAGGACCCGAAGGTACGGGGGGTGCGCCGGTTCACCGAACTCGTCGCGGCCGAGCCGACCCTGACCGCGACCGCGCTGCAGACCGTCGGCAGCAAGGGGTACGACGGGCTGCTGATGGCCCTGGTCACCGGGTAGACGTCGGCCGGGCCCGGTGTGCGGGCATGGAAGGGCCCCCGCGAGTCATGTCCTCGCGGGGGCCCTTCGTTCATCCGCCTGCCGGGTGAAGGTTGAGAAGACGATCACGAGGCAGGACGTTCAGGGTGTTGCCCGGCCCCGGTTCAGGGGGCGAGCAGCAGCACGTCGGCGCGCTCCTTGGCGGCCGCGTAGCGCTTCGCCACGTCCTGCCAGTTGACGACGCGCCACATCGCCTCGATGAAGTCGACCTTCTGGTTCTTGTACTGCAGGTAGAAGGCGTGCTCCCAGGCGTCGAAGACGAGGACCGGGACCGAGCCCTGGCCCACATTGCCCTGGTGGTCGTAGACCTGCTCGACGATCAGCTTGCCGCTGACCGGCTCGTACGCGAGGACGCCCCAGCCGGAGCCCTGTGTGGTGGCAGCGGCCTTCGTCAGCTGGGACTTGAAGCCCGCGAAGGAGCCGAACGATTCGGTGATCGCGTCCGCGAGGCCGCCGACGCCGTCCGCGGCGAGGGGCTCGCCACCGCCGTCACCGGTCATGTTGTGCCAGTAGATCGAGTGCAGGATGTGGCCGGACAGGTGGAACGCGAGGTTCTTCTGGAGCCCGTTGATCGCCCCCCAGGCCTCCTTGTCGCGCGCCTCCTCCAACTGCTCCAGGGTGTCGTTCGCGCCCTTCACGTACGCGGCGTGGTGCTTGTCGTGGTGGAGCTCGATGATCTGCGGATTGATGACCGGTTCGAGCGCCGCGTAGTCGTACGGGAGTTCCGGGAGCGTGTACGTGGCCATGGTTCGAACCCTCCAGCTGCTGTCCTGTTGTTGTTGCAATCTATATGCAAGAGCAGGCTAACAGCAGCAGTGGCTGAGGGGGGATCAGCCCTTCGGCGTAGGACTCCGGCCGCCCGCGGCGGCCCCGGGCACACGAAAACGCCGGGCGGGCCGCAGTGATCCGGCCCGCCCGGCGTTTTCGTGTGCCGGG
>NZ_JBHVWF010000166.1:0-16266 GCF_042882365.1 Streptomyces sp. NPDC058221
CGCCCCGCCCCTATGTGCCGTCCCCCCCCATCCGCAACGGCCCGCCCGCACCCCCCCACGCGGCCGGCCCGGACCTTCTCACGGCCGGGTGCCGGCCCGGCGGCTGTCAGGCCCTGGAGAGACCCGCGCGGTCGAGGCACTCGGCGATCGTCGCCGTCTCCTCGGCGTCCAGCCTGCGCATCGGCGGGCTCATCACATTGGTGGTGATGATCCCGCGCAGCATGAGCGCGGTCTTGAACGCGCCGAGACCGGCCGCGGTGGCGGACGCCGTTCCCCGGGCGGCGCGGATGATGTCGAAGAGCCCGACGAGGCGGTCCTGCTCAGCCGCCGCTGCCGCCCAGTCGCCGCGGACGGCGGCTTCGTGGAGGCGTACGTATCCGTGCGGGTCGACATTGCCGAGTCCGGGCACCGAGCCGTCGGCGCCGGCGAGCATCATCGAGTCGACGACCAGCTCATGGCCGGTGAGTACGGAGAAGCCGGGCAGCTCCCGGGCTCCGATGGCCAGCCTGCGGAAGGAACCGTCGTCGCCGCTCGAGTCCTTCACCCCGGCAAGGACACCGTCCGCCGCCAGTGGCAGCAGCAGCTCGGGGTCGAGCTTGCTGTGCACACAGACCGGCACGTCGTACGCCAGGAGCGGCACATCGACAGCAGCGGCGACGTCCCTGAAGTGGCGGTCGATCTCGATGGCGTTGGTGCGCGTGTAGAACGGCGCGGTGACGACGACGGCGTCCGCACCGAGTTCGGCGGCGCGGTTCGCCCGCTCGATCGCACGGTTGGTGGTGGTCTCGATCGCTCCGACGAGGACCGGCACCTGGCCCGCGGCGGCCGCCGTGATGACCTCGATGACCTGGTCCTGCTGTCCGGGCGTCAGATAGGCGGTCTCGCCGGAGCTGCCGAGGGCGAAGAGCCCGCTGACACCACCGTCGAGGAGATGCCCCACGACCCGCTCCAAGGAGGGGCGGTCGAGCTCGCCGTCCGCGGTGAGCGGGGTGACGACGGGCGGGATCACTCCCGTGTAGCGAGGGGTTCGGGCGGTCATGCGGTGCTCCTTGCGGACGGTACGGGGGTCGGGTCCCCGGAGGGGGACGCGGGGGTCTGGGGGTGGACGCAGTGCCAGCGGTGTCCGTCCGGACCGTCGGTGCGGACCGGGAAGACCGTGGCGCACTCGTCGTCCGCCTTCCAGCAGCGCGTACGGAACGGGCAGCCGGTCGGCGGGTTGGTCGCCGAGGGGACCGGGCCGGTGAGCACGATGCGCTCGGTGTTCTCCAGCAGGCTGGGCGTCGCGGAGAGCAGTGCCTCGGTGTACGGGTGCGAGGGGGCGCCCGCGACATCTGCCGCGCGCCCCTCCTCGACGATGCGGCCGAGGTAGAGGACGGCGATGCGGTCGGCGAGGTAGCGCACGGTCTGGATGTCGTGCGAGATGAACACCATGCCGAGGCCGAGCCGTTCGCGCAGGTCCACCAGGAGGTTGAGCACCTGGGCGCGGACCGAGACGTCGAGCGCGGACGTCGGTTCGTCGGCGACGATCAGTTCCGGTTCGAGCGCCAGGGCGCGGGCGATGGCGACGCGCTGGCGCTGGCCGCCGGAGAGCTGGCCGGGCAGTGCGGCCAGGGTATGGCCGGGCAGGCCGACCAGGTCGAGGAGTTCCTCGACGCGGGCCTCGCGCTCCTCGCGGGTGCCGCGGCGGTGCACATCGAGCGGGTCGCGCAGGATCTGACGGACCGTGAGGCGGGGGTTGAGTGCGGTCGAGGGGTCCTGGAACACGACGCCGACGGCGGAGCCGAAGTCGTCGCGTCGCTGGGACCCGGACATCTCCCACAGGTCGCGGCCGTGGAAGGTGACCGTGCCCTCGGTGGGCTTCTGCAGACCGGTCAGCACCCGGGCCATCGTCGACTTGCCGCAGCCGGACTCGCCGACCAGACCGACGATCTCGCCGCGCTTGACCTCCAGGGTGGCATCGGTCAGCGCATGGACTGCATCGCGGCTGAAGAGACCTCCGCTGCGTGCCTTGTGGCGTACGTGCACGCCGTCGAGCCTGATCACAGGGCGCTCCCTTCCAGCTTCTTCGCGGGGGCCTCGGCCGGGTGGTGGCAGGCGAAGCCGTGGTCCTTCGCGGTGCCGCGGCCGGTGAGTGCGGGGGTGGTGGTGCGACAGAGGTCACTCGCCGCACCGCAGCGGCCGGCGAAGCGGCAGCCCGCTCCGAAGCCCTGGGGTGCGGGGACGACGCCGCGGATCTGGTGGAGCCGCTCGGCGCCGGCCTCCAGGGAGACGACGGAGCCGAGGAGACCGCGGCTGTAGTGGTGGGCCGGGTCGGTGAGGACCGACCGGGTGTCGCCGACCTCGGCGAGCCGTCCCGCGTACATCACGGCGACCCGGTGGGAGAGGTCGCCGACCAGGGCGAGGTCGTGCGAGACCAGCACCATGGCGAAGCCGAGCTCGTCGCGGAGCCGGATGAGGAGTTCGACGACCTGGGCCTGGACGGTGACGTCGAGGGCGGTGGTCGGCTCGTCCGCGATCAGGAGGCGGGGGCTGCGGGACAGGGCCATGGCGATGAGGACGCGCTGGCGCTGACCGCCGGAGAGCTCGTGCGGGTAGCTGCGCAGCGTGCGCTCGGGCGAGAGTCCGACGAGCTCCAGGAGCTCGGCGGGGGTCTTCGTACCGCCGCGCGAGGTCAGCTGCTTGAGCTGGGTACCGACGAGCACGGAGGGGTTGAGGGAGGAGAGCGCGTCCTGGTAGACCATCGCGATCTCGGGGCCCATCAGGGCGCGGCGCTCCTTGGGCGGGAGCTTCAGCAGGTCCCGGCCGCGGTAGAGGATCTCGCCGCTGACCTCGGCGTTGCGGGCGAGGAGGCCCATGACGGCGAGGCTGGTGATGGACTTGCCGCAGCCGGACTCGCCGACCAGGCCGAGGGTCTCGCCCTCGTGGACGGTGAAGTTCAGCCTGTCGACGACGGGGATCTCGCCGTACCGGTCCGGGAAGCGGATCGCCAGGTCGCGGACGACGAGGAGTTCGTCGACGTCCGCGCGGACCGGTGTGATGCTGGGCTCGTTGGCGTTGATGTGCCGGGCGAGCTTCGTGAGGGCGGCGTCGATGTCGACGGTGGCGGCGGCCTCGACCGGGTCCGGTGCGGTCGTGGCGGTGGGGTCGGCGGCGGCGCGGGCGCTCTTGGGCGCCGCGGAGGCGTCGGTGAGACCTTCGGAGAGGATGTTGAGCGCGAGGACCGTGATCAGCAGGGCCAGGCCGGGGAAGAAGGTGGCCCACCAGCCGCCGGCCAGCAGGATCTGCCGGCCGTAGGCGAGAACGCTGCCCCAGCTGGGGTCGGGGTCCTGCACACCGGCGCCGATGAAGGAGAGGCTCGCCTCGAAGATGATCGCCTCGGCGACCATCACGGTGGCGAACACCATGACCGGGGCCATGCAGTTGACGGCGACGTGGCGCAGCACGATGTAGGTGCGCCGGGCGCCGATGACCTGCTCGGCCGCCACGTAGTCCTCGCCGTACTGGGAGAGCACGTTGGCGCGGACCACCCGGGCCAGCGACGGGGTGTACACGAAGGCGATCGTGAAGATGATCACCGGGATGCTGGTGCCGAACACGGCGACGAGGACGGCCGCGAGCGCGATCGGCGGGAACGACATGATGACGTCGAGGGTGCGCATGACGGACTCGTCGCCGAGCTTGCGCGAGGTGGCGGCGAGCGAGCCGAGCAGGGCGCCGGCGACCAGGGCGCAGGCGGTCGAGCCGAGGCCGATGATCAGCGAGTAGCGCGAGCCGTGCAGCACGCGGGCGAACACGTCGCGTCCCGCCCGGTCGGTGCCGAACCAGTGCGCGCCGCTCGGGGCCTGGACGGGGGTGCCCGTGGTCAGCGGGTCCTGGGTGAGCAGGGGGGCGAGTACGGCGCCGAGGATGACGAGGATCAGGACGCCGAGTGCGACGCGGGAGGTTACCGGGAGGGCGCGGAAGGCGACGCCCGGTCGGGAGAGCTTCTTGGCCAGACGGCCCGTGGCGAACATGTCACACCGTCCTGATGCGCGGATTGACCAGCAGGTAGAGCAGGTCGACGATGACGTTGACCACCAGGAACGCGATGGCGATGGTCAGTACGGTGCCCTGGACCAGGGCGATGTCGCCCCCGGTGACACCTTCGAGGATGAGTTTGCCCATGCCGGGCAGGTCGAAGATCGCTTCGATGACGACGGCGCCGCTGAGCAGGTAGCCGACCTTGACGCCGAGCACGGTGAGCGGGGTGACGAGCGCGTTGCGCAGCACCGAGCGGATGACCAGGAAGACCGGCAGGCCGTTGCCCTGGGCGGTACGCACGTAGTCCCGGTCGAGTTCGGTGACCATCGCGGTGCGGATGAGGCGGGCGAGCGACGCGGCGACGGGCACCGCGAGTGAGACGGCGGGCAGGAACATCGTTCTGAGCCACCCGCCGAACGAGTCGGCCATGTTGGTGTAGCCGCCGGTCGGGAAGATCTGGGTGTTCAGTGCGAACTGCTGGATGAGCAGAACACCGAGCCAGAAGGACGGAACGGCGACCCCGGCCATGGACAGGACCCGGAAGAGCTGGTCGGGCCAGCGGTCGCGGTACATCGCGCCCAGGACGCCGCCTGCGACGGCGAGGACGATGGCGATGATGAGCCCGAGGACGGTGAGCTGGAGGGTGAGCGGGAAGGCTGCGGTGATCCGGTCGATCACGGGCTGGCTCGGCGGGACGGTCGACCCGAGATCGAGGTGGATCAGTTGGCCGAGGAAGTGGAAGTAGCGGACGGGCAGCGGGTCGTTGAGCCCGTTGGCCTCGGCAAAGGCCTCCCGGGCCGCAGGACTGGCGCTCTCCCCGAGCGCGTTGTAGGCCGGGTCGACCGGCGAGAACTGCAGCACCACGAAGACGAGCAACGCGATACCGAGGATCATCACCGGCATCATCGCGACGCGGCGCAGCGCGAGCCGGAGAAAAGCAACCATCGTCGGGTTCCTTGCGATTGGGCGGTCATCCGGTCCGGGGCACCGGTGGTCATCGGTGTCCTGGACCGGGCTATCTGGCGCACGGCGGGCGGCGCCGGTCAGTGGCTCTCGTTCGCTTCACACCGGTCGGGTCCCGGCACGTTCCGGACGAAAGGCTCCGGGGGCCGGGCCGTGCGGCAGCCTGCGCGGCGGCTGCCGTACGGCCCGGAGCCGGTCAGGCTCGGCCGACGTCCAGGAAGGACAGGCCGGTGGTGGGCAGGGGCTTGAAGCCGGCCAGCGACTTGTCGCTCCAGGCGGTGGGCAGCTTGCGGTGCAGGATCGGGTAGAGCGGGACCTCGTCGGAGACGAGGTCGGTGATCTGAGCCCACAGGTCCTTGCGCTTCGCCTCGTCGCTGGACTGCGCGGCCTTGTCGAGGAGCTGCTTGACCTTCTTGTACTCGGCGGTCCTGGACCAGCCGTAGCGGCTCTCCGGCCAGAAGCCGTAGTAGAACCAGCGCATCAGCAGGTCCACGTCGTTACCGAAGACCGAGGGGTCGCCGGGTGCGACGAGGACTTCAAAGTCGCCCTTGTCGACCTTGGCGTACTGCGCGGCGGACTGGGCGATGCCGAGAGTGGCCTCGATGCCGGCCGCGGCCCAGCTCTCCTTGATCAGCGGAGCGATGTCCTTGACCCAGCCGGTGTCCACGGTCAGGACGGTGAACTTGAGGTTCTTCACCCCCGCTTCGGCGAGCAGCTTCTTCGCCTTGGCCACGTCGTGCGTGTAGACGGTGGCGGCCTTGTGGTAGTCGGGGTGCGTGGTGGGGACGTAGCCGGTGGCGGCCGTCGCCTTCCCGACCATGGCGGTCTTGATGATCTTCTCGGTGTCCAGCGCGTAGTGCAGGGCCTGGCGGACCCGCTTGTCGGCGAACCGCTTGTCGGCGGTGTTGAACATCAGGAAGAGCAGGCCGAAGGACTGCACCGACTCGGTCTTCGCCGAGGAGGAGAGCCCGTCCACGTCGATGTACGGGACATCTTCGATGGCCTGGACGCGGCCGGACTGCATGGCGCTGACGCGGGCCGACTGGTCCGAGATCAGGCGCCAGATCATCTTCTTGACCTTGGCGGGGTGCGCGCCGTTGTACTTGTCGTGCTTCGCGAAGACGATCTTGTCTTCGCGGGTCGCCGACACGAACTTGTACGGCCCCGAACCCACGGGCTTGGCGTCGAATCCCTTGACGTCCGCCTCGACGATCTTCTTCGGAACGATCCGGGCCACGGCTATGCGGGACGGGAAGAGCGCGAAGGCGTACTTGAGCTTGAACTCGACCGTGCTCTCGTCGACAGCCTTGATGGTGTCGATGAAGGGCACGAACTGAGCCATCAGTGAGGCGTTCTTGGGATCCAGGATGCGTTCGAAGCTGAACACCACGTCGTCGGCGGTGACGGCCGATCCGTCGTGGAAGGTCGCACCCTTGCGCAGCGTGGCCCGGTAGGTGGTGGCGTTGATCTTCTTCGGCATCTCGGTGGCGAGCGCGGGGCGAGCCACGAGCGTTACCGGATCGAGATCGACCAGGCCTTCGAAGATGTGCATATTGGCGGCGTACGGGGTCGCGCCCGAGGTGATCATCGGGTCGAAGCCGGTCGACAGCGGGTAGGACATGCCCGCCTCGATGAGGTCGCCGCCGCCGCTCTTGTCCGTCGACCCGTCGGCGGTCGAGGACGGTCCGCCGCAGGCGGAAAGGCTCGCCGTGATGGCGGCGGCCGCACCGACAGCACTGGTGTAACGCAGGAAGGTGCGGCGCTCGACACCGGCTGATCTCAGCTCGGGCACGGGTCCTCCAGGGACTTTGAGGTGTGGCGTCGGGGGATGGGATCGGGAGGTGGAACGGTGGTTCGTGGAGGCCGTAGAGCCCCGCGGCATCAGACGTCAGATGTCTGATGCCTTGATAACGTGGGAACGTAGCTTGACAATTGAGAGGGGTCAAGAGGTGGGGAGTTCACATATGTCCGGAACGAGGCCCGGCCGGCAGTTGCTCCGGCAGGAAGTCGTCGACGGCATCAAGCGGTACATCCTCGAAGAAAGGCTCCGCCCCGGGGACCCGCTGCCCACCGAGCCCGCCCTGTGCGAGGCACTCGGCGCCAGCCGCTCCAGCGTCCGCGAGGCCGTCAAGATCCTCAACGCCCTGGACATCGTCGAGGTCCGCCACGGACACGGCACATACGTCGGCAGGCTGAGCCTGTCGGCGCTGGTGGAGAGCCTGACCTTCCGCGGGCTGCTCTCCCCCGACGACGACTTCCAGGTGATGGCCGACCTCGTCGAGGTGCGCGAGCTCTTCGAGCGCGGGATGGCCGACCGCATCGTCTCGCTCCTCACCACGGAGCAGCTCGACGTGCTGGACGGCCTGGTGGCCACCATGCGCGAGACGGGGGCGCAGGAGGGGCACGGCTTCGTGGACGCCGACCGGGCGTTCCACGCACTGCTCGTCGCCCCGCTGGGCAACGATCTGATCGGCCAGCTCTCGATGGCCTTCTGGGACGTGTACACGATCGTCGCGCCGCATCTGGACGGTTTCACGCACGCCGACGAGACGGAGACGATCACAGCCCACCAGAACATCGTGGACGCCGCCCGGGCCGGGGACATCGCAGGCTTCATCAAGGCGCTCGGCGAGCACTACGCCCCGGTCAGGCGGCGGATCTCCGAGGCCCGGGCCCGCGGCGGCATCACGGGCTGACCCGCCGGCCGGCGCGTCCGCCACGGGGCGGGGCCGGGCCCCGCCCCTCGCGGGCCTCGGCCCGGCTAACCCTTGACGCGTGCCACAGGGGCTGCCTAGGGTCCGTTTGCCAACAGGACATCTGACGTCATCCGTCTGATGACCAGGGCTTCACCTCGCCCATGGCACTTCCCGCTGCGCCCAGGAGGGCACCTCCATGCCGTTGACGGACCTCTCGCTCGCGGACTGCCGCGACTACCGGCCGCCGTTGCCCGTTCCGGCGGACTTCGACGCGTTCTGGTCCCGGACCCTGGAGGAGACCGGGGACGGTCCGGCGCAGAAGCCGCTGTTCACGGAGGTGGATACGGGGCTCGTCCAGATCCGCACCTACGACGTGACGGTCCCAGGCTTCGCCGGGCAGCCGGTGCGCGGCTGGCTCCGGATGCCGGCCGGGGCGAGCGAACCCCTCGGCTGCGTCGTGGAGTTCCTGGGCTACGGCCGCGGCCGTGGCCTGTCGCACGAGAACCTGCTCTGGGCATCGGCAGGTTACGCACATCTGATCATGGACACCCGCGGCCAGGGCTGGTCGGCGGCGGGCGGTGACACCGCGGATTCGGACGCCGGCGCGGCCGGAGTCGTCCCCGGTTTCCTCACCCGTGGCATCGAGAGCCCGGAAACGTACTACTACCGGCGGCTGTTCACCGACGCGGTGCGCTGCGTCGAGGCGATGCGCAGCCACCCCGAGGTCGATCCGGACCGGATCGTCGTCACCGGGGTGAGCCAGGGCGGCGGCATCGCGCTGGCCGTGTCGGGGCTCGTGCCCGGTCTTGCGGGGGTGATGCCGGATGTGCCGTTCCTCTGCAACTTCCCCCGCGCGACGGAGGTTTCGGGGCGACCGCCGTTCACCGAGATCGCCGAGTACCTGAAGCTCCACCGCGACCGCACCGAAGGCGTCTTCACCACCCTGTCGTACTTCGACGCGGCGCTGCACGCCACCCGCGCCACGGCCCCCGCGCTGTTCTCCATCGCGATGATGGATGACATCTGCCCGCCCTCCACATGCTTCACCGCCTACAACGGCTACGCCGGGCCCAAGGACGTGCGGATCTACGCGTTCAACGGGCACGAGGGCGGCGCGGAGTACCAGCAGCGGGAGCAACTGGCCTGGGTGCGGGCCCTGTTCGCGGGCCACTCGCCGTCCTGGCAGGCCGGACGCTCCTGACCGCGGAGACAGCGCAGAGCGCGGTCCACTCCCTGCACCTCCCCCCACCGCCCATGGCCCGGCACATCTCTCCCCCCATCTGCCGTCCCGTCTCCCACCCTTCGAGAAGCACCACCCCTTCCGAGAAGAGAGATCGTCCATGCAGAGAACTGTCCCTGTCGCCCTGCTCAGCGCCGCCATGCTGGTGGTCACCGTGACCGGCACCGCGCAGGCCGCGTCACCCGCACCCGGCACGCTCACGTCCCAGGACCTGACCGTCGACGGGGTGGGCTCCCCCCACTACCGCATCCCCGCCCTCACCACCTCGGCCAAGGGCACCCTGCTGGCCGCCTACGACGCCCGCCCCACCCTGGGCGACCTGCCGTCCAACATCAGCGTCGTGCTGCGGCGCAGCACCGACGGCGGTACCACCTGGCAGGAGCAGAAGGTGGTCCGCTCGGACGCCGCGCCCAAGGGCTACGGCGACCCGAGCCTGCTGGTCGACCGGACGACCGGCCGCATCTTCCTGTTCTACGCGGCCGGGGTGAACCAGGGCTTCTTCGGCTCGGCCACCGGCAACGACGAGACCGACCCCGACGTCCTGCAGGCCGACTACAGCTACTCCGACGACGACGGGCTGACCTGGACCAGCCGCCGGATCACCAAGCAGATCAAGGACCCCGCCTGGGGCGGCATGTTCGCCTCGTCCGGCCAGGGAATCCAGGTGCGCAACGGGACGTACAAGGGCCGGCTGATCCAGCAGTACGCCATCCGCAAGGACGGGGCCAACTACGCGGTCAGCGCCTACAGCGACGACCACGGCGAGACCTGGAAGACGGGCACCCCGGTCGGTCCCGGTGACGAGAACAAGACCGTCGAGCTGAACGACGGCACGATCATGCTCAACAACCGCGCGGCGCCGTACCGGACGATCGCGTACTCCAAGGACGGCGGGGTCACCTACACCCCGCTGGTCCAGGACACCCAGCTCCCCGACCCGGGGAACAACGGCTCGATCATTCGCTACGCCCCCGACGCGGCGGCTTCGGACCCGCAGTCCTCCTGGCTGCTGTTCAGCAACACCGAGGCCACGTCACGGAAGAACCTCACGGTCAAGATGTCCTGTGACAACGGGAAGACCTGGCCGATCAAGAAGGTCGTCGACGCGGGCGCAGCCGCCTACTCGACGCTGACCCGGCTGCCGGACGGCCGGCTGGGGCTGCTGTACGAGCGCGGCAACGCCGAGCACATCACGTACGACTCGTTCGACCTGAAGTGGCTCGGCGGTACCTGTGCCGACATCACGATCACCCCGCCCGCGGCCCTCAAGGCGGGCACGAGCGCCCAGGTCACGGTCCGGGTCGTCAACCGGATGGACGTGACCCGCAGTGCGGGCACGGTCGGCCTGACCGTGCCGAGCGGCTGGACGGCCACGCAGACCGCGATCCCCGCGCTGAAGCCCGGTGAAGGCGCCAATATCAAGGTCCCGGTCACGGTTCCGGCCGGCGCGTCCGGCAGCGCCGCGCTCACCGCGACGTACAGGGCGGACAGCAAGCAGGCCCAGGGCAGTACCACGGTGACGGTCACTCCGTAGCCGGGCCGGACGGGCGGGGGTAGGTCCAACTGCCGTACGGCGGTTGGACGTACCCCCGCCCGCACCTCTTCAATGGACGCGACGCGCGCAGCGGGCGGAGCGGCCGGAGAGAGTGGTGGCGGACGTGGCGGGAGCGGTTTTACGCATCGGGGTGGTCGGCGGGAGCGTCGCCGGGTGTGCCATGGCCATCGCCGGGGCCAGGGCGGGCGCGCAGGTGACGGTCTACGAGCGCAGCGACGGGGCTCTGGAGGACCGGGGGTTCGGCATCGTCGTACCCCCGGACCTGCACCGGGAGCTGGTCGCCGCCGGCTATCTGGACGCCGGTATGCCGACAGCACCGGTGTCCTCCCGGGTCTGGCTCACCCGGCAGAGCGGCCGGTTCGCGGCACGCGAACTGGCCCGCCAGGAGGCTGCGGTGACGGCCTGTCACTGGGGGCTGCTGTGGCGCACGCTGCGAGCCGGCGCGGGCGCCGTGCGGTACCACCGGGGGCGGCCCGTCACCGAGGTGCTGCGCGCTCCTTCGGGCGGCGCGGTGATCCGGACGGCGGACACGGAGGAGGTGTACGACATCGTCGTCGGCGCGGACGGTCCGCGGTCCGTCACCCGGGAGGCCGTCGCCCCCGGCGTACGGCCTGTTCCGGCGGGATACGCCGTGTGGCGGGGGACCCTTCCGCTCACCGCACTCGACGGCCACCCGCACCAGCTGGAGCTGCTGAGCACCGCGTGGGTCACACTCGGATACCGGGGCGGGCACGGGGTGTTCTACCTGATCCCGGGCGCGGAGCCGGGATCCCGGCTGCTGGCCTACGCCATCTACGGCTCCCCTCCCCCGGCGTCGTGGACCGCCGCGCGCGAGACGTACGTGCGGCACATCGCCGAGGAGCATTTCCCGGCGGACTGGGCCGGGCTCGTCGGCCGGGGCGAGCACACCTCCCTTGCGTACCACCATGTCGCCGACTTCCACGCGCCACAGGTGGCGGACCCGCCGTTCCTGCTGGCGGGCGATGCGGCGAGCATCACCCGTCCGCACACCGCGAGCGGAGCGACGAAGGCGTTGCAGGACGCGCTCTGTCTGGAGCGGGTGCTGCGCGGGGCGCCCTCCCCGGCGGACGCGCTGCGCGGGTACGCGGCCGAGCGGTCGCCCGAGGGGGCCAGGCTGGTCGCACTCGGCCGCAGGCTGGGACGGGCGATGGTCGAACGGACCCCGGACTGGACGGCGATGGGGGCGGCGGAGGTGGCGGCGTGGTCCCGGGCTGCGCTGGACGGGGCGGACAGCTATCTGTACGGGGAGGCGGAGGGGTGACGGGGTACGGGGAGGCGGGGGGGTGACGGGCCGGGCGGTGCGGGTCGCGGGGCCTTCGGACCCGCTGTGTCCTCAATCGCCGGACGGGCTTGATCCTGGCCGATGCAGGCTCGATTGTGCCGGGTCGAGTCCGGTGCGGACATGCACGGTGACGAGCACGCGGCCTTCGGCCCGCGCTGTCCTCAATCGCCGGACGGGCTTGATTTCGGCCGATGCGGGCTTGATTGTGCCGGGCTCTGACCGGTCAGGCCGGGTCGAGTCTGGTGCGGATGCCGTCGAAGTGGGTGCGCATCGCTCTCACCGCGCGCAGGCCGTCGGCCGCCGCCACCGCCTCGACGATCTCGCGGTGCTGGGCACAGGTGACCCACGGGTCCTGGTGGCCGTCGTCCAGGTCCTCGCGCACCCGGTCCATCGCCGCCCAGAAGGCGTCCAGCACCTCGCTGAGCAGGTGGTTGTCGAGCGAGGCGTAGAGCGCCAGGTGAAACGCACGGTCGGTGGCGCGTGCGACCCGGCCGGTGGCCGCCTCCTCCTCCATCTTCGCCACCAGGGCGCCCAGCACGTCGAGGTCCTCCTCGGGGACACCCGCCGCGACGGACCCGACGAGGCCCGCCTCCAATGCCTCCCGGACCTTCATCAGTTCGGCCAGGCCCCGCTCGCCCCGGCGGTGGCGGACCGCCGCACGGAAGGCGAGCCCCTCGGCGAACGGTGACAGGGAGAGCGAACCCACGAAGGTGCCGAATCCGCGCCGGATCTCGACGACATTGACCGCCTGGAGCGATTTGAGCGCCTCGCGCACCGAGACCCGCCCGGCCCCGAAGAGCTCCATCAGCTCGGCCTCGGTGGGCAGTGCGTCGCCCGGGGCGAGCCTGCGTTCCAGGATCAGTTCCTTGATCCTTCGCTCGATGTCCTGAGCCATGGTGGGCCGCGCCACAACGTCCTCCCGAGGTGCCGTTGCCCCTTGACCAGTGGCAGGAGCATCTGTTTAAGGTGAAGCCAGACATAGGACATCTTACGTCTCACGTCTCGATCCGAACAGCCACTGCGGCCACGGGTCGGTATCCCGATCAGCTGGAGCTTCCCACCATGTCTCTGACCGCACCGCTGCACGGCGTCGTTCCGCCGGTCTGCACTCCCCTCGACTCCCGCGGGGAGGTCGACACCGCCTCCCTCGTCCGGCTCGTCGAGCACCTCGTCGGCGGAGGCGTGCACGGACTCTTCGCGCTCGGGTCCACCAGCGAGGTCGCCTACCTGACCGACGAACAGCGCGCCACGGTCCTGGAGACCGTCGTCAACACCACCGACGGCCGGGTTCCCGTGCTGGCCGGCGTCATCGACACCACCACCGCCCGGGTCGTCGAGCACGCCAGGTCCGCCGCCGAGCTGGGCGCGGACGCCCTGGTCGCGACCGCGCCCTTCTACACCCGCACCCACGGCAAGGAGATCGCCGGGCACTTCCGCCGGCTGCGCGCCGAGGTCGACCTGCCGCTGTTCGCGTACGACATCCCGGTCGCCGTGCACAGCAAGCTGTCCGCGGCACTGGTCCGCGAGCTCGCCGAGGACGGCACCCTGGCGGGGCTCAAGGACAGCAGCGGCGACGAGGGCGGGCTGCGCCGGCTCGTCGTCGAGCTCGGGGGCCGCGAAGGCCGCGCGCAGGGTCCGGTGCCCGGGTTCAGCATCCTCACCGGCTCCGAGCTGACGGTGGACGCCGCGCTGCTCGCCGGCGCCGACGGCGTCGTCCCCGGCATCGGCAACGTGGACCCGTCCGGCTATGTGCGCCTCTACGAGGCCGCGCGCGCCGGGGACTGGACGCTGGCCGCGAAGGAGCAGGAGCGGCTCATCGAGCTGTTCGCCATGGTCGACGTCGGCCCGGAGGCGGACATGGGCCGCAGCTCCTCGGCGCTCGGCTCGTTCAAGTCGGCGCTCCGGCTGCTGGGCATCATCGACTGCGGTGACACCGCGTTCCCGCAGATCCAGCTGTCCGCCGCATCCGTCGCGCAGGTCTCCGGACTGCTGCGCGCCGCCGGTCTGCCGCCGGTCCGATGACCTCTACAGACCGTACGGCGGCCACGGGGCGGCCGGTCGTCGGCCTCGACCTCGGCGGCACGAAGATCGCCGCCGCGCTGCTCGGCGCCGACGGCACGGTCCTGGCCCGGCACAGCCGCCCGACCCCGGCCCGCGACGGTGCGGCGGCGGTGCTCGACGCACTCGCCGCCGCCGCGGCCGAGGTCGACCCCGGCCGGACCGCGGCGGCGCTCGGCATCGCGGCGGCCGGCGTGGTCGATCCCCGTACCGGCATGGTCACCAGCGCCACCGACTCGATCCGCGGCTGGGCGGGCACTCCTCTGGGCGTCGGTCTCGCCAACCGGACCGGATACCCGGTGGCCTGCGACAACGACGTACGCGCCACGGCCGGACCGGAACTCGCCGCCCTGACCGCACAGGGGGCGCAGCACGGATCGCTGCTCTTCGCCGCCATCGGCACCGGGGTCGGCGGCGCCATCGCCGTCGACGGGCGGATGCTGCACGGGGCCGCGGGCATCGCCGGGCACGTCGGCCATCTGCCCAGCCCCGAGGCGGCCGGACTGCCCTGCACCTGCGGTTCCACCGGCCATCTCGAGGTCATCGCCTCCGGACCGGGCATCGCCGCCCACTACGAGCGGCTGACCGGCGCCCCGGTGGACCGGCTGGAGACCGTCGCCGCGCGCGCCGCACAGGGCGACGCCGACGCGGTGTCCGCCATCACCACCGGCGCGGCCGCCGCCGGCCATGTGCTCGGCGGACTCGCCAACGCCTTCGGCCCGGACCTGGTCGTCGTCGGCGGCGGGGTCCCGCGGATCGGTCCGCTGTACGAGGAAGCCCTGCGGGCGGCCTTCGCCTCGGAGCTGATGGCGCCGCTGCGCCGACTCGTGCCCCGAGCCCCGCTCCTCGGCCACGACGCGGCCGTGCTCGGCGCGGCCGCCCTGACCACCACCCTTCCCCTCCACCACCCGGGAGCTCTCCGATGACCGCCCAGCAACTGGCCGCCGCCCTTCAGGGCAAGCTGATCGTGTCCTGCCAGGCCCCGCCCGGCGACCCGATGCGGGAGACCGCAACCCTGGTGCGCCTCGCGCAGTCGGCGGTCGCCGGAGGCGGCGCCGCGATCCGGGCCAACGATCCGGAGGTCGTCGCCGCGATCACCGCGGCCGTCGACCTGCCGGTCATCGGTCTGTGGAAGGACGGCGACCACGGGGTGTTCATCACCCCGACCGTCCGGCACGCCCTGGCGGTCGCCGGGGCGGGCGCGGCCGTCGTCGCCGCGGACGCCACCGACCGGCCGCGTCCGGACGGCTCGACGTTCGCCGAGCTCGTCGAGGCGGTCCACGCCGCCGGCGCCCTCGTCATGGCCGACGTCTCGACCCTTGCCGAGGGCATCGCGGCGGCCGCGCTCGGGGCCGACTTCGTCTCCACGACGCTGTCCGGCTACGTGCCCGGCACGCCGAAGCAGACCGGCCCCGACCTCGCTCTGGTGGCCGAGCTCTCCGCCGCCATCGACGTCCCGGTCGTCGCCGAAGGCCGTATCAACACCCCGGAGGAGGCGGCAGAGGCCCTGCGGCTCGGCGCGCACAGCATCGTCGTCGGTACGGCCATCACCGCTCCCACAGCCCTGACCGCCCGCTTCGTCGCAGGCATCGCCCGGCCCTGATCTGTCCCACCACGCGGGACGGACGCTCAAAGGCGAGCACCGTCCCGCATCCTGGAGTCACCGTGCAGACAACACCCCCCACGCCCCCCTGGTACCGCCAGATCAGCCGTACCCAGTGGAAGTCGTTCTTCGCCGCCTGGATCGGCTACGTACTCGACGGCTTCGACTTCGTGCTGATCACCCTCGTGCTGACCGAGATCAGTGACGAGTTCGGCCTGAGCACGGTGCAAGCGGCCAGTCTGATCTCCGGCGCCTTCATCACCCGCTGGCTGGGCGGCGCGGTACTCGGTGCCATCGGCGACCGGTACGGCCGAAAGCTCTCCATGGTGCTGAGCATCCTGCTGTACTCGGTGGGCACCTTCGCCTGCGGGTTCGCTTGGAACTACCACAGTCTGTTCGCCGCCCGGCTGGCCATCGGCATGGGCATGGCCGGTGAGTACAGCGCCAGCGCCACGTACGTCATGGAGAGCTGGCCCGCAGGGCTGCGCAGCCGGGCCAGTGGCTTCCTGATCTCCGGCTTCTCGGTCGGTTCGGTGCTCGCCGCCCAGGTCTACAACTGGGTGGTGCCCTCGCTCGGCTGGCGCTGGATGTTCTACCTGGGCCTCATCCCGATCGCCGTCGCGCTGTGGATGCGGCGCTCGCTGCCGGAGGCCGAGGAGTGGACGGAGTCCGTCGCGGAGAAGGGCGCCAAGCCGAATCCGTTCGCGCCGCTGTTCGTCACCCGCGCCCGGGCCACCGCCAACACCGTGCTGATCGTCGTCGCGACGGTCTCCCTGTTCCTCGTCTTCACACCGGGCGGCGCCGGAATGGTCCCGGTGCTCTCGGTGG